>CBIHRE010000403.1:0-5058 GCA_966212385.1 uncultured Akkermansia sp.
ATCGCGTGGCAAAACGTCGGCTACAACCAGCCGCCCCACCCGAGCTTCTACCTCGGGCAGGACATGTCCACGCCGCCCCGCCCGCCCATCTGGTCCGGCAACCTCATCTGGAAAGGCGCCGCCGGCGCGGGCAACGTCTGGGACTTCGGCACGACGGCCGACTGGCTGCGCGGCGGCGCCATCTCCACCACCGGCACCGCGAGCACCTTCGCCAGCGCCGACACCGTTCTCTTCGACCTTTCCGGCGCCTACGCCTCGCCCGTGCTCATCACCGGCTCCCTCACGCCGGGCGAAGTCGTTGTCCACAACCCGGAGACCACGCCCTACACCTTCGGCGGCACCGGCTCCCTCGCCGGCGCCATGACGCTCACCAAAGCCGGCCCCGGCACTCTTACCATCGCCAACGCCAACACCTACACCGGCGCCACCACCGTCCAGGAAGGCGCGCTCGTCATCGACGGCAGCCTCGCCAGCCCCGTCACCGTCGAGGGCTACGGCAAGGTCGGCGGCTCCGGCACCGCCAGCTCCAGCCTCACCGCCAAGACCCGCGCCACCATTTCCCCCGGCTCCGGCCTCGGCTCCGCCGGCACGCTCACCATCGGCGGACCGCTCTCTATCACGGGCGCCAAGCTTGAGATGGACCTCTCCAACAGCCCCGGCGGCGCCAGCGACCGCCTCGCCACCTTGGGCAACCTCACCCTCGCCGGCGCCTCCAAGATCCAGGTCAACCTCACCGGCGGCGCGCTCTCGCCCGGCGCGTATCCGCTAATCACCTACGGCGGCACGCTCACCGGCTCGCTTGGCAACCTCACCATCTCCGGCCTGCAAGGTGCCCCCGGCACGCTCACGCTCGGCTCGGGCATGATCTATCTCAACGTCATCGCCACCCGCGCCCCCGGCTCCGTCGTCTGGCGCGGCAGCGGCGCCACCTGGGATCTCGCCAACTCCCAAAACTGGCTCGTTTCCGGCGCGCCCGACATCTTCGTCACCGGCGATGCCGTCACCTTCGACGACACCGGCGCCGCCGCGCCCACCGCCACCCTCGCCACCGAGCTGCTCCCCGCCTCCGTCACCGTCAACGCCTCCGCCAACTATACCCTCGGCGGCTCCGGCTCCATCGCGGGCTCCGGCGGCCTCACCAAGTCCGGCACCGGCACGCTCACGATCAGCACCGCCAATACCTTCACCGGCCCCACCGTCGTCAACGGCGGCGTGCTCCAGATCGCCTCCATCGGCAACGGCGGCGCCGCCAGCCCCGTCGGCGCATCCTCCGCGAGCGCGTCCAACCTCGTCCTCAACGGCGGCACGCTCCGCTTCACCGGCGCCGCCACCCAGAGCAACCGCGGCCTCACCCTCGGCGCCGCCGGCGGCATCATCGATACCACCACCAGCCTCAACCTCGGCGGCGGCATCACCGGCTCCGGCTCCCTCACCAAGATCGGCGCCGGCACCTTCGCCATGGACGGCGCCAACACCTATACCGGCGGCACGGTCCTCCAAGCCGGCGTCCTCGAGCTCACCTCCGACGTCGCCAACGCCTCCGGCTTCGGCTCCGGCGGCGTCACCCTCCAGGGCGGCACGCTCCGCATGTATGACGACATCAACTCGTCCAACACCTCCTCCTGGCCCGTCACCGTGCCGTCCGGCGCCAGCGCCCGCTTCGAGGCCGACGGCCGCAGCGCCCTCGCCTTCACCCTTAGCGGCTCCGGCACCCTCGAATTTTTCACCCCCTACATTCGCACCGACCTCACCGGCAACTGGTCCGCCTTCTCCGGCGCGCTCAACGTCACCACGGATTCCGACGGCGGCGACTTCCGCATCGCCAACACCAACGGCCTCCCCGCCGCTTCCCTCAACCTCTCCGCCAACGTCACCGCCTACACCACCGTCAACTCCACCCACACCTTCGCCATCGGCGCCCTCTCCGGCGCCGGCACGCTCTCCGGCAACACCAACAACGGCAAAACCGTCACTTGGCAGATCGGCGCCAAGAACCTCGACACCACCTTCTCCGGCGCGATTACCAACCTCGTCGGAACCAACGTCGTCGGCCCCGCCGCCCTCGCCAAGGTCGGCACCGGCACTCTCACGCTCACCGGCGCGAGCACCTACACCGGCGCCACCACCGTCTCCGCCGGCAAACTCGTCCTCTCCGGCGCCTCGCTCACCAGCGCCGTCACCGTCTCCTCCGGCGCCAGCTTCGGCGGCCGGGGCTCCGTCACCGGCAACGTCACCTTCAACTCCGGCTCCACCTTCCTCGCCAACCCCGCAGGCGCGCTCGCCATCACCGGCAACCTCACCTTCGGCGGCGCCGTCACCGTTTCGCCCGTCCCCGGCGCCAGCCTCACCCCCGGCACTTACACCCTCTACACCTACACTGGCACGCTCACCGGCACGCCGAGCTTCACTTGGAGCGGCACCGGCTACACCGCCACCTTCAACACCGCCACCGCCGGCCAGGTCACCTACACCCTCGCCGTCGACAACTCCCGCCCCGTCGGCGCCATCACCTGGACCGGTTCCGCCTCGTCAACGTGGGACACTTCCGCGCTCAACTGGAACCACTCCAGCGGCGCCACCTTCTTCAAGGACGGCGACGCCGCCACCTTCAACGAAACCTCCTCCGTCCTCGGCGTCACCCTGGGCGGCACGCTCAGCCCCGCCTCCGTCACCGTCTCCTCGTCGAAAAACTACACCTTCTCCGGCACCGGCCTCCTCGCCGGCTCCGCCACGCTCTCCAAGTCCGGCGCGGGCAACCTCACGATCTCCACCAACAACACCTACACCGGCGGCACCACGCTCACCGCGGGCACGCTCACCCTCGGCACCGCCACCGCCCTCGGCAACGGCACCATCACCCTCGGCGGCGGCACCCTCGCCACCGGCGCTCTCACCATCGCCAACCCCATCGCCGTCACCGCCGACTCCACCATCAGCGGCGGCAGTTCGGGCGGCACCCACGGCCTCACCGGCGCGCTCACGAACACCGGCCCCGTCAATCTGACCCTCACCACGAGCACCGTCTTCGACCTCGAAGGCAACATGACCGCCTACACCGGCCGCGTCGTCCTCGCCGGCACCGGCTCCTTCCGCCTCTTCGGTAGCTCCGGCTCCGCCTCCGCCGACTGGGACCTCGACACCCGCGGCCTCGCCGCCCGCTCCGGCACCGCCTTCTCGCTCGGCTCGCTCACCGGCGCCGCCGGCTCCAGCCTCTCCAACAGCACCAGCAACTCCGGCAACGCCACCTTCACCATCGGCGCGCTCGGCTCGAACACCACCTTCGCCGGCGTCATCAGCAACGGCAACACCACCCGCACCACCGCGATCACCAAGGTCGGCTCCGGCGCGCTCACCCTTTCCGGCAACAACACCTACACCGGCGCCACCACCGTCTCCGCCGGCGCGCTCCACGTCACCGGCTCCCTCGGCGCCACCGCCGTCTCCGTCTCCGCCGGCGCCACCCTCGGCGGCACCGGCACGCTCGGCGGCAACCTCACCCTCGCCTCCGGCGCTCGCCTCGCCCTCGGCGTCGGCCCCTCCGCCACGCAGGGCCTGACCGTCGCCGGCACCACCACGCTCAACGGCAACATCACCGTCGTCCCCGTCCTGCTCGGAGGCACGCTCTCGCCCGGCACCTACCCGCTTCTCGCTTACTCCGGCACGCTCGGCGGCTCGCCCGTCTTCACGTGGCTCGACACCACCGCCTCCGGTTTCGTCGCCAGCTTCGACACCGCCACCTCCGGCCTCGTCAAAATCACCCTCGTCGCCCCGCCCCCCGCGCCCAACAACCTCACCGCCACCCCCTACGACGCCCAGGTTTCGCTTTCCTGGTCCACCTCCCCCGGCGCCGCCAGCTACGCCGTTCGGCGTTCCACCACCAGCGGCTCCGGCTACGCCACCGTCGCCTCCGGCCTCGTCGCCACCGGCTACGCCGACACGGGCCTGACCAACGGCACCACCTACTACTACGTTGTCACCGCCACCAACGCCGCCGGCACCAGCGCCCACTCCGCCGAAGCTTCCGCCACTCCAGCCGCCCCGCTCAGCGCGATCGAGAACTGGCGCGTCTCCCGCTTCGGCTCCGCCTCCGCCACCGGCCCGGCCGCCAACGACGCCGACCCTGACGGCGACGGCCTGGCCAACCTCATCGAATACGCCACCGGCACCGATCCCCTCGTCGCCTCCACCGCGCCGGCGCTCTCCCTTTCCGGCAACGCCTTGCAAATCAGCTTCAACCGCATCGCCGACCCCGCCCTCGTCTACTCGGTCGAGGCCGGCGACGACCTCTCCGCGTGGACGCAAATCTGGACCAGCACCGGTAACGCGAACCAGACCGGCGGCGTCACTGTCCCCGACGCTTCTTCTCTCTCCGGTCACCCGCGCCGTTTCTTGCGGCTCCGCGTGACCTATCCTTGAAATTTGCCCCCGTCCCGACGCCTGCTCGTTGATCGTGTTTTCGCGCCTCGTCCTCTCCCTTCTTTTACCCCTGAGCCTCCTTGCCGCCGAGCCCGTCGGCCGGCGCGACCTTCGCGTCCACGACCCGTCCACCATCGTTCGCGCCGAGGGCTCTTGGTGGCTCTTCGGCACCGGGGTCCGCCTCCTTTCCGCCCGGTCCGACGACCTGATCACCTGGCGCCGTCTCGATCCCGTGCTCGCCGCGCCGCCCGCCTGGGCCGCCGAAGTCGCGCCGGGCAACAAGCGCGCCCACTTCTGGGCGCCCGACATCATCCGCGTCCGTGATCGCTGGTTCCTCTATTACTCCGTCTCCGAGTTCGGCAAAAACATCTCCGCCATCGGTCTCGCCACCTCGCCGACCCTTGATCCCTCCGATCCCGCGCACAAGTGGAAGGACGAGGGCATCGTCATCCGCTCGGGCAAAAACGACGACTTCAACGCCATCGATCCCTCCCTCCTGGCCGACCGCGACGGCAAGCTCTGGATGAGCTTCGGCTCCTTCTGGGGCGGCCTCTTCCTCGTCGAGCTCGATCCCGCCACCGGCCTCCGCCGCGATCCCAAGGCCGAGCCGATCCAGCTCGCCTGGTCCGAAAAGATCGAGGC
>CBIHRE010000404.1:0-5034 GCA_966212385.1 uncultured Akkermansia sp.
TCGTCGAGTTGGGCCACGTATTTGGCGGGGTCCTTGGAGAACTTCTTGAGGCAGCCTTTGCAGCAAAGGCGGACCTCGCGGTCGGGTTTGCCCTCCTCCTTGTGGATCACGACGTAGGGATCGCCCATCGAGCCGAGTTCTTCGCCGGATACGACGCAGATGTTGATCGGGTAGGCGTTCGCCGGCTTGGAGGCGGCGTCTTCGGCGCGGAGCGGAGAGAGGGATGCGAGGGCGAGGAGGGGGAGGATTGCGGATAGTTTCATGACGAAGGTGATACGCGGCCGCGAATGGTTCTCCGGTGAAAATTTTGGCGGTCTCGGCGCCCGTGGTTTGAGGTCGCCAAAGGGGTAATTCCCGCACGCGGCGGGGGCGCTTTGCTCCTCGACAGGATCGGCCGGGGCTTGGTGTGGTTTCTGCAATCGTCCGCTTCCATATGCAACTACCCCCGCGTCGGCTGGCTCAATGGTCCGCCTTGGCCTTGGCCGGCCTGGGCGGAGCGGCGCCGACCGCCTGGGCTGGCGATTTTTGGCAGGCGACCACGTCGGCGCTCCAAGACTGGCCAAGCTTGGCCCTTGGCGGCGGGGTGGCGGCGCTCGCCTGCCTGCTGTTGATGCGGGGCAAATACCGCAAGCGCGCGGCGGCCTTCGCGGTATCGGCGAGCAAGCTGCAGTTTCTCTTTGATCATGCGCCGGTGGCGGTGCTGGTGACCGACATGGGCCCGAACATGGAGTGGCTCGCGGCCCGGCGGCGCGAGGGCGTCGAGAACATCGCCGCCTACCTGCGCACGCGTCCGGAGGTGCTGAGGGAGCAGTTTTTGCGGATGCGCATCGTCGCGGCGAATCGCACGGCGCTCGAACTGGGCGGCCTCCGCGATCTGGAGCAGGCGCAGGCGGAGATGGTGGATTTCGCCCCGGATTTCGCGGAGGCCTTCGCGGCGGAGCTGCAGGAGCTCTGGGCCGGGCGGACTGAGTTGATGCACAACGTGACGGTGCATCGGCGCGACGGCCAGGTGGTGCAGGCGATTCTTCAATGGACGGTTCCGGTCGAGGATGGCCGGCCGGACCACTCGCGCGTGATGTCCGTTTTTACCGACGTGACGGACTTGCGTCGCACGCAGGCGCGTCTGCGTCAGAGCGAGGATCGTTGGGAGCTGGCGGTGCAGGGCATCAACGCGGGGCTCTGGGAAATCGATTTCGATTCCGGCCGTTTCTTCGTTTCGGAGCGCAGCCGCGAGATGCTGGGCTACGCGCCCGGCGATCTCGAGGATTCGCGCGCCGCATGGGAGGCGCTGATCCATCCTGAGGACCGCGCGGGCGCGGCGCGGGCGATGGAGTTGCACCTCGCAAGAAAGACGGACGGCTATCGGTGCGATCAGCGGCTGCTCTGCAAGGACGGGCGCTATCGTTGGATACTGGCGCGGGGGCTCGCCCAATTCGACGAGGCGGGAAAACCGGTGCGTTTCGTGGGGACCCATTCCGACATCCATGCGCGCAAGGTGGCGGAGGAGGAGCTCGCCTCGGAACGCGAACGCCTGCGGGTGACCTTGCGCGCGATGGCGGAGGCGGTGATCACGACCGATCGCAACGGCGTTGTTAACTATCTCAACGAGGCCGCCGAGCAGATCACCGGCTGGGTGGAGGGCGCCGCGATCGGCCGCGCGCTCGCCGATGTGTGCCCGCTGGTCCATGAGCGCACGCGCGAAAAGGTCCCGCCTCCGCACCATCGCGCGCTTTCGGAGGCGCTGGTAGTGGAGCTGCCGCCGGCCACGGCCTTGCTGCACCGGCAGGGCGTGATGCGCCTGGTCGAGGGGCGCTGCGCTCCGATCCGCGACATCGCCAGCCAGCCGGCGGGGGTCGTGTTGGTGCTGCGCGACGTGACGGAGCGGGCGAAATTCGAGGCCGAGATGTTGCGCGCGACGAAACTCGAGTCGGTCGGCGTGCTGGCGGGCGGCATCGCCCACGATTTCAACAACCTGCTCACCGTGATCATGGGCAACGTGACGCTCGCGATGCTCGACACGCAGGTGCAGAGCGCGGGCGGGCAATGGTTGCAGGAGGCGGAGAAGGGGCTGATGCGTGCGCGCGACCTGACTCATCAGTTGCTCACCTTCGCGAAGGGCGGCGACCCGATCCGCTCGGCGGTGCAACTGGCGGAAGTGGTGAAGGAGACCGCGCAATTCTGCCTGCATGGCGCGAAGGCGAAGTGCCAGTTCGAGTTCGAGCCGGATCTCTGGTCGGCCGACGTCGACAAAGGGCAGATAGGGCAGGTGGTGCAAAACCTCGTGCTCAACGCTTCGCAGGCGATGCCGCAGGGCGGAATCATCTGGGTGAATCTGTCCAACGACCCCTCGCCGCCGCTGCGCGCTGGGCTCACGGGGCCCACCGTGCGGCTGTCGGTGAACGACACGGGGTCGGGCATTCGCCCCGAGCATCTCAGCCGCATTTTCGATCCTTATTTCACGACCAAGCGCGAGGGCAGCGGGCTGGGCCTCGCGACCGTGTATGCCATCGTGAAGAAGCACGGCGGTTACATCGAGGTGGAGTCGGAGATCGGCCGCGGCACGCGTTTCCGGCTATGGCTGCCGGCGACGAAGACCACCCGTCAGTCGACCATGACTCCGTCGCCTTTCGGTGGGGCCGCGACGATGAACGGACGGGTGCTGCTGATGGACGACGAGGAGGGCATCCGCACGATGGCTTCGCAGCTTCTCAAGCGGATCGGCTTCCTGGTCGAGGCGACGCCGGACGGCGGCACGGCGGTGGAAGCCTACCGCCGCGCGATGGCCGAGGGGCGGCGTTTCGATCTCGTGATCATGGATCTGACGGTGCCGGGCGGCATGGGCGGGCTCGAGTGCATGCGCGAATTGCAGCGCATCGATCCGTCGGTGCGCGCGATCGTGAGCAGCGGCTACTCCAGCGACCAGGTGATGAGCGATCACCGCGCCTACGGCTTCGCGGGCATGATCCCGAAGCCCTATCGGATCACCGACTTTGCGAAGGTGATCCGGCAGGTGCTCGAGGGCGTGAGCTGAGCCTGGCTGCCGCGGCGTCGCGTCGACCTTGCGTGGTCGAGGTCGCGTTATGGCGGCGGTTCAGACCGCGAGGGGCCGGGCGGCGGTTTTCCCCACTTGGAAGCTCAGCTCGCGACGGCTTTCGGCGATGCGGCCGAGCGCGGCGACGTCGTTGGCCAACACGAGCAGCAGGGGAGACTGCGTGGAGGCGGGCGGAGGCTGAATGGCGAAGACCGGCGGGGCTTCGACGCGGAAGGTCGCGGGCGGTGCGGGCGTGGCGATCGAAGCGGGCGGAGGAGGCGGAGGCGATGCGTGGACGGGAGCGGGCTCGGCCGGGACTTCCGCGGGTCTGATCGAGGCGGGGAGGGGAGCGGGAGCGCCTCCGGAAGCGGCGAGGTAGGCTTTCCAGTCGGGGAGGTGTTTTTGGATAAGCTTGCGACGGGCGAGGCGGCGAAGCGCGGCGGCCACGACGTCCTCGGGAAGTCCGGCGCGGCGCGCGATCTCGCCCGGCGTGCGGGGGGAATCGCATTGGGCGAAGACGGCCCAGGCTTCGGAGGGGAGGTGGACGCCGGAGAGGCGGGTGTCGAAGTCCGCGGCGCGGACGTAGGAATCGGCGAGGGCGGCGGTTTTTTTCATGTGGCGTCGGGCGCGGGCTTGTGGGCGGTCTGGGGCTGGAGCGTCACCAGCACGCGCGAGTGGTGGTCTTTCCAGGTCACGGGGAGCACGTAGCAGGGCAGCGAGGCGCCGGCGTCCGCGATGGCGACTGCGGCCGCGGCGGAAGCCGGAACGAGAACGGGAGGCGAGATCATAAAGCCCGAGCCGAGCGATTCGCGGGCGTTGCCGGAGATGGTGTTGGTGATCTCGCCGACGAGGTCGGCGTAGAGTTGTTCGTCGATGTCCGTCTCTCCGAAAAGAGGGAGCAAGGCGTGGAGTTTTTCGCGGGTGGCGGTGTAGCAGACGCGGCCGCGATAGTGGCCGGAGATTCCGATGACGGCGGCGAAGTCGAGGGAGGGATCTTCGGCTTCCTCCCGCAGGTAGGGCGTGCCGAGGCGGGCCGCGCCGTCGGAGACGGTGGCGAAGTAGCGTGTCGTGGATTCGGCGAAGATTTTGAGGATTTTCTCTTCCATGGCGTGGGACGGAGCCGGGGGCTCAGTTGTTGAGCAGGTCCTCGACGGCGAGGTGCAGGCTTTCGGGCGTGATGGGTTTGAGCAGGAAACCATGGGCGCCGCGTTTGAGCGCCTCGACGGCGGTGGAGCGGTCGGCGAGCGCCGAGATGATGAGGATGATGGCGCGGGTCTTTTTTTGCCGGAGGATCTCGACGGTGGTGAGGCCGTCCATTTCCGGCATGGTGATGTCGAGCGTGACGACGTCGGGCTGGAACTGGTCGAAGATCGCAAGGGCCTCGCGGCCGTTGCTGGCGAGGCGGATCTCGCCGAAGCGGGAGCGCTTGAGGTTCCGCTCGACGACGCGGCGCACGACGGTGGAGTCGTCGACGACGAGCAGCTTGAGAGGCTGGGCGGTGGTGGTGTTCATCAGACGAGGGCGGGCTCGGGGATCTCGGGCAGGTAGAGGGCGAATTCGCAGTAGCGGCCGGGCGCGGAGCGGACCTCGATGCGGCCGCCGGCCTCGTCCACGACCCGGGTTTTGACGATGTCCATTCCCAAGCCGCGGCCGGAGTGGGCGTCGGCCTCGTCGCGGGTGCTGAAGCCGGGGGCGAAGATGCAGCGCGCGATCTCGGCGGGGGCGTGGACGGAAGTGCCGCCCGCAAGCAGTCCGGCGGAGATGGCGCGGCCCCGGATGCGCTCGAGATCGAGGCCCTTGCCGTCGTCGCGCAGGGCGAGGCCGACGAGGCCGTCCTCGGAGCGGGGCAGGCCGCGGAGCTCGAGTCGGGCGACGGGGGCCTTGCCGGAGGAGACGCGATCCGCCGGGGCCTCCACGCCGTGGGCGAGAGCGTTGCGGACGAGCTGGATGAGGGTGTCGCGCACGAGTTCCTGGCGGCCGCGAGCGACTACGTGGAGAGCGTA
>CBIHRE010000405.1:0-5021 GCA_966212385.1 uncultured Akkermansia sp.
GCGCGAAAATCCTCTGGGTCGCGCTTCTCGGCGCCGCGCAGGGCACGTGGATGACCGCCTTCGTCAAAGTCCTCTGCGCCTTCCCCGGCGCCTGGCTCCCGCAGCTCGCCGTGCTCGCCGCCGTCGGCGCCTCGATGAGCATCGTCTGCCTTGGTATCTCCGCCCTGCTCACCTCGCCCGAACGCGCTTCCTTGCTCTCGATCTACCTGGTGGGCTTCCAGCTCCCGCTCTCTGGCGTCGTCCTCGCTCTTCCCGCCGCGCTCGTCTGGACCGTGCGGCCGTTTATCGCGACCTACTGGGGCTGGTCCGGTTATCTGACCGCGATGCGCGATTCCCGCTTCTACGACGCCGTCGCCTTGCTCGATCCGGGCTGGCTGGCCTCCGCGCCCGTCGCGCTCGTCGTCCTCGGCGCCCACGCCTTCCTCGGCGCGGTCCTCGTCTGCCACGGTGTGCGCGGCCAACGCTGGCCGTAGAACTCGGCTGATTTCCTCCCTACGATTCCGCCTTCGTCCCGTATTTTCGCGGCTCCATCCCGTTTCGCGGGCTTTGCGGTTGCCGCTCCCTCCCCTTCGGCCGATTAATTCCGGCAAGCCTATGCGCAGCCCCCGCTCGTCTGCCGTTTCCCGCCCCATCCTCGTCACCGCGCTCTGCGTCGCCGCCCTGGGCTTTCTCGCCCCCGGCTGCGCCCGCCAAGGCGACGAGAGCTTCCCGGTCCCCTCCTACGTCGAGGCCCCCGACAACCTCCAAGGCAACCGCTACACGCTCGAAGCCGAGATCGACGCGCAACTCCAGTGGAAGGAAGGCGTCGGCCGCCTCCTCTCCGTGCGCCCCTTGGACGGCAAGGACGCCCCACGCCTCCCGCTCTTCATCGCCGATTCGCTCAACGCCAATCTCATGGTCGCGCAGCGCTATCGCTTCGAGCTCACCGTCCGCCGCGGCGGCCTCCTCTACGTCACCGCCCTCCGCAAACTCTGAGCCTCGCGCCCGCCGCGTTCTCCTCTCGGCTCTCGCACCTCCGTTCCGGCTCCCCGCTCCTCGCTCCCTGCTCCTCGCTCCCATGCGCGCCCCCCGCTTTTCCTTTCTCTTCGCCACCCTCGCCGCCGGTCCGCTCCTCGCCCAGACCCCGCCTGCCGCGCCCGCTCTTCCATCGGCCCCGGGCAACCCTCTCGCCGGAGCCGCGCCCGGCGCTTCCGCCCCCGGCGGCTCCTCCTCGCCGAAGTCCGCCGCCGAATCCGCCTTCAACGCCCTTGGCACCGCCAATCTCGAGAGCAACACCCTCATGAAGGTCATCGACAAGGCCTTCGACACCGACTCCGACGCCTTCAACCCCGAGGACGGCACCCTCACCTACAAGGGCCACACCTACAATCTCGGCCAGATGCGCGTCTTCCGCGCCCGCTTCGAGCGCTACCTCGCCCAGCCCGAATCCGTCGACAACGAGGTCTACCGCGGCGTCATCGACGAGATCTTCAAGCTCCTCTCCACCCGCTCCGGCGAGGCCGGCGCCCAAAACCTCCGCCAGGCCTGGCAGCTCCTGTATCGGGCCAGCGACTACGAATCCGACGGCGGCGCCTCCCTCTCCGTCGCCAACCAGGTCTTCAACGCCTGGCGCATCCGCGACGAGCGCGACGCCCTCGCCGTGACCTCCGCCGAGCTCGACCGCATCCGCCGCCAGCAACAGCTCGCCATCGTCGGCTCCGGCGACGCGATGGCCCGCAAGGGCTTCGACACCACCAGCGGCGCGCTCTCCCAGGCCGGCGACGCGGCCGCCGCCGCCAGCCCCCAGATCAACGCCGGCAACAGCAGCAACACCTCGGGCAACACCACCAACCGGAACAACAATAACACCAACCGCGGCCAGGCGAATTCGAAGTCGAACGACGGCAAGGCCAAGCCCGACGGCTTCGATCCTGTCGCCCAGACCTTCCGCGCCCGCGACCTCGCCGAGACCGAGGCCAAGATAAAGGCCTCCGAGGCCGGCGCCGTCCTCACCGGCGTGCAGGCCAAGCTCCAGTTCCAGACCGCGATCGTGCAGCTCTTTCTCCAGCGCCGCTTCCAGCACTGCCTCATCGCCGCCAGCTTCTACCGCTACACCTTCAAAGGCTCCGCCCAACAGCTCGAGGTCGGCCAAAAGGAGATCCAGTCCTTTCTCCCCTCCAGCGATCTCGCGCTCACCGTCGAGACCCTCGAATACCTCTCCCGCGAGGCCATCAACGACACCGAAGCCGCCATGCAGGCCGTCCGCGCCAGCTACGACGACGGACAGCTCGTCGGCGCCCTCGAACGCCTCCAGGAAACCTTCTTCCTCGGCGAATACACCCCCGCCGTCGCCGGCTTCGAGCGCGAGAAAAAGCAGGTCCTCCTCGGCCTCTACCGCCAGATCGACCAGGCCCGAAAGCTCGCCGACCTGAAAGACTTCGACGCCGTCGACAAACTCGTCGCCGAGATCTCCGTCGCCGCGAAGGACTTTCGCTCCAGCGAGGCGGTCTCCGCCCTCCTCGCCGACCATCGCATGAGCACCCTCGCCCTCTACGCCGCCCAGCTGGCCGACGCCGCCGGCGATTTCCTCCGCGCCCTGGAAGGCGTGCAACGCGCCGCCTCCCTCTGGCCCCTCAATCCCGCGATCAAAACCTACACGGAAAACATGGCCCAGCAGGTCGACCTCGGCTCGCAGGCCGCCCAGCTCTTCGACGACGCCATCAAGCGCAACGACCTCCGCCGCCTCTACGAACAACGCAGCGAGCTCGCCATCGCCCTCCTCACCGACGCCGTCCGCGGCCCGCGCCTGAAGGAGATCATCGAAAAGCTCTCCCGCGTGGAGATCTTCCTCGCCCAGGCCCAGGAACTCCTCGCCCAAAACAACCCCTTCGCCGCCTGGGAGGCCCTCGACAACGCCTCCGCCCTCACACCCAACGACGTGCAGGTCAACCAGCGCCGCGCCGAGCTCGCCCCGCGCGTCGCCGCCTTCGTCGGCCGCATCGACGCCGCCAAGCGCCACGAAGAGGCCGGCCGCTCCTCCGCCGCCCTCACCCAGTGGCTCGCCGCCCAGTCGCTCTACCCCGCCAGTTCCCTCGCCCGCCTCGGCATCGAACGCGTGAGCAAAGCTCTCCTCGACGACCTCAACCCCGAGGCGGCGCCCAAAGCCACCGGCAAAACCACCGGCGCCGCGCTCGAAAAATAAACCGCGTTCCCACCCTCCGGGAACCGGCCCTCCCGCGCCTTCCGCTCCGCTCACGACGCCGCGCCGAGCCCGCCGCGCCAAATCGATCGGGTCTGGCGGCTTTCCGCCGGCCACCTTTATCCGCCGCGGTCCGATTCCGCGATGATCGCGGCCGGCGCTTTGCGCCACTTCTTCGCCTGCCGCCCCGGCCGCAAGCGCCGCAGATAGCGCAGCCAAGACAGATCGCAGTCCCAAGCTTCCCGCCGGCTTTGCGCCTCGGCCGCGCACAACACGCGCTCCCTAGCCCGCGGGAGCCTGAACGCCATCACCCCGTCCGCGGCCCCGTCTCGCAACGCCGTGCGCAATTCCGTCAGCCAGTCATGGGCTCGCGCGCTCATGGCGTCCCCCCTCCTTCGCCGACCGAAACGAACACCGCCCGCCCCTCCGCGTCGCGTCGCGCCTCGATCCAGCCCTCCTGTATCAAAGTATCGATACGCGCCAAGGTTTCCTCCTCGTCCAGCGACGCCAGAAACCCATGACCGGCGCACGCCGTCAGGCCCAGCCGCCGAAGCTTGTCCGAGCGCCCCCCGCGCAGGACCTGCATCGCTTCCCGTCGTCCCGCTCCCGCCGCGGCCGCCGCTTCGCACACCTCGAGGATCGCCGCGCGCTCGGCATCACCCAGCTCACGTGGCGCGACCATGTCCCACGGCTCCATAGGACGCATCTGAAAGGTCTGACATCGTCTCAGGTGCATTCATCAAGCAAAGCCCCTCCGCAGTGAATTCAAGCCCCCTGCTCCATACGCGCGCCGCCGCGTAGCTTGGCCCCGCGACATTCCACCACGCCTGCGTCGTAAAATTTCCGTTTGCGACACAGGCCCATTCGGGCAGGGTCCGTATATCCTCCAGCTCCAGCCACACCCCAATCCCGCACAATCACCCGCCTACCAAATTGATCCACCCGCCTGAATTTCGCCCCGTCCTCGGGCTCGCGTTGCTCCTCGTGGTCGCGAGCGCCTCGCATGCGCAGACTTGGGACGGCGGAGGCGGAAACAACAACTGGAACAGCGGCAACAACTGGGACGGCAACACGGCTCCGAACTCCGGAGCCTCCGTGGTTTTCGCCGGCAACACCCGGACCAGCGTCAGCGTCACCTCGTCGGTCTCGCCCTACTCCGTCACCTTCGCGAGCGGCGCCTCCGCATTCAGCCTGAGCGGCAACGGCATCACCCTCGGCGCAGGCGGCCTCAACAACAGCAGCGCCCAAACCCAGACCGTCGGCAATCAGGTCACGCTCGCCGCCAACCAGACCTGGACGCTCGCCTCGGGGAACCTCGCGCTAACCGGCTACCTCGGCGCCGCCGGCTACAATCTCACCTTGGCCGGCTCCGGCAACGTCACCTTCGCCGACCAGGTCAACGGCGCCGTCACGCTTACCACCACGGGCTCCGGCTCGCGCACCTTTAACTGATACGTCAGCGCCTCCACCCTCGCCATCCTCGGCGACGGCAACGTCACCTTTGGCACGGCCATCAACGCCGGCTCCGGCGGCATCTCCATCAACGGCGCCGGCGACGTCGTCTTCAACGGCATCAACAGCGGCGGCTCCCTCTCCATCGCGGGGACCGGCGACCGCACCTTCAACGGCACCTCCCTCAGCGTCTCCGCCATCTCCGTCACCGGCGGCGATCAAGTCGTCTTCAACGCCCCGATCAGCAACAGCGTCTACACCCAGTCCGGCGGCGCCGTCACCTTCTCCGGCACGGGCACCAATTCGTTCGGCTCCTTCGACGTCACCGGAGGCAGCCTCCACCTCGACAAAACCGGCGGCGTCGCCGTCAACACCGGCCAGGTCAACGTCT
>CBIHRE010000406.1:0-5009 GCA_966212385.1 uncultured Akkermansia sp.
GCCGTCGCGGCGGCCTCGCGCAGCCACGCGGCCTTGTCGCCGCCGGTCGCCGCGCTCGCGGTCTCGAAAACGTAGAGCGGCTTGCCGGGCGCGAGCGCGCGAAGTTCGGCCACCGCCGGCCCCAGCACGTCGGCGAACCCGCGCCAGGAGCTTTGCCAGCCATGCTTCGCTGGCGTCTGGGTGTCGCCCCAGTTGTAGCCGTCGACGCCGACCATATCGACCCACTCGCCACCCGGGTAATAGGCCGTGATCGTGTTCCACTTGTGCGCCGGCGAATAGCTCGCCGCGGGCACGGATTCGCAGTTCGGGCAAAACGCGAAGCGGATCCGCTTCGCCGCCTCGGCGCCGACCGCGGTTCGCACGCGCCCGACGAGATGACGCCAGACCTGCTTATAAACTTCGGGCGCGCGCTCGTCGTAGGCATCCTTGGCAACGCCCCAGTGGTAGCGCGCCAGATTCGGCTCGTGCATGAGGCGCACGATCACCTCTCCCGGCTGCGCGACGAGCAGCGCCGCGAAGGCGTCCGCATAGGCGTCGTAGCGCCCGCCGAGGATGTCCGCGGCGGGGATGATGACCTCCGTGCCGTCGGCTCGGTAAAACATCGGCTCCCAAGTCACGACCGGCGTGGCGCCCGCGCCGCGGATAGCGGCGAGCGATTCGCGCAAACCGCCGAGGTCGCCCGGCGGATTCCCCGGCCACTGCTCAAACACGGCGACGAAGCCCGGCCGCGCTCCGAACGATTCCGCGAGCGAGTCGAGCCGCGCCGGCGTGATCGGCCGCCCGTCGAGCGCGACGCCGAAGCGCGCGGCGGTCTTCGGCTCCGCAGAGCAGGCCGCGATCATCAACGCCACGAAACAAACGCTGAAACGAAGCATTCGAAAACTTTAACCACGGATATCACGGATTAGCACGGATGTTTCGGACAAGACAGCCGCCTTCATCCGTGTTCATCCGTGCTATCCTTGGTTGAAAATCAGGCTGTTGGTTCCGCCGGCGCCTCCACATCGACCTCGGGCCAGTTGAAGTAGAGCGTGGTCGACAAAATCAGCAGGTGGTAGGCGCACCAGAAGCTGTTCACCGCCAGCGCCGCCACCGGCTCGCGCACGTAGTAGAGTTGGTGCAGGCCCCAGACGAGGGCCATGAAGCTCACCAGCGCCAGCCCGAGCTGCGGCCAGAAGGTCTTGAGCGGCATCGAGGCGCTCTGCCCCTTCGGCGTGATGCCGAAACTACCGCGCACGCCGATCGCGCCGAGGAAGGACGCCTTCATGTAGACCGGGAAGCTGATGTTGTTCAGCAGGAGCGCGGTGAAAATCTCCCCCGCGCGGTAGCGACGACGACGCAGGCTGTAGATGAACATGCCGAGCGAGGCCGCGATGTAGGGCGCGAAGACCATCAGGAAAATCTCCGGACGCGCGAAGAAGGTCGGCACGCCGAAGAAGAGGTAGATGATCGGGCAGAGGCAGAGCACGAAGAAGGTCCAGCCGACGAAGTAGTGCGTGCCGGAGAGCGCGTATTCCCACCATTTCACGAAGGGCAGCGCGCGCGGGTTCTTGATGAAGGCGGTCGCGATCGTGCGGAAGAGACCGACCGTGCCGAGCGCCCAGCGGAACTGCTGCTTGAAGTAGCCGCCGAGGTCTTCGGGACCGAGACCGAAGGCGCAGACGCGATTGAGAAAACACGAGCTCCAGCCCTGGAGGTGAAACTTGAGCGAGGTCGCAAAGTCCTCGGTGATCGAGGTGTGGTCGAAGCCGCCGACCGCCATCAGCGCCTCGCGCCGAAACATCACGTTGGTGCCGCAGCAGAACATCGCGTCCTGGCTGCTTTTGCCTTCGCAGATGTATTCGTAGAACACGGCCTGCTGGAGACCGGCGGCGCGGGCCACGCGATTGACGTCGAAGTTCGTGTAATACTGCGGCGTCTGGACAAAGGCCAGTTTCGGGCGCGCCTCCATCACGGCGACGAGGTGCTCCACGAAGTCGGGGAAGGCGTTCATGTCGGCGTCGAACACGACGACGTATTTTTCCTTCTCGGGACGCGGGCGGCCTTGGAAATTCTGGAACTGGAAACCCTCCTTCGTCTGGCCGTCCGCCCACTCGAGCCAGTCGTTGATCATGCCCGCCTTGGCGCCGTGCCACTTGCGGCGGAAATTATTGATGCCGAGGCGGCGGCAGAGCGCGTCGACGTCGGCCCGGTATTTGGCCATCTTGACCGGGTCCTGGTTCGGCAGGTCGTAGCGCGTGTCGTCGAGGAAGTAGAGATACTTGTTCGGGTAGGTGAGGTTCGCGAAACAGGTCAGCGTGTCCTCGATGACGGCGAGCGGCTCCTTGTAGCTCGAAACGATGATCGCGACCGGCGGGTAATGATCGAAGACGGGCAGCGGCGCGGTCGCGGGATCGACCTTGGTCGGCTCCACGCTGCGCACGACGTGGAGGATGTTGAGAAAATACCCCATGCTGTGCACGAGGATGAAGCTCTCCGCGAGGAGCAGCACGCCGGCCACCGTGCGGTCGAGCCAGCCGTAGTCGGAGATGAAGAAGAGCCAGGTGCGCGTGAGGAGGTAGGCGAAGACCGCGAGGAGCGTGAGAACGAGCGCGAAGGGCAACAGCACCGGCGGGCGGGCGGCGGATTCGGACGGGGCGGCGGCGACGGGCGGCTGGCTCATGGTCAGAAGCGAAGGACAAGCCGCGCGAGGCCGCGGAAGTCGTCCCATTGTTCGGAGAAGGTCTGCTCGGCGCCGAGGCGCAGGACCCAACGGTCGCGCCACTCGCGGACGTAGTCGGCGGCCCAGGAGACGCCTTGGTTGCTGTCGTTGCTCAGGCCGAAGGTGACGCGGACGTCATACCAATGTTCCTGCGCTCCGATGAAGAAGTCCTTCGCGAGGTCGTGCCGCCACTCGAGCGTGAGCGCGACGCCGCGGTAGTCCTGCGGCGTCCAGTAGGGATGCGTGATGTCGCTGAGCGCGCCGCCCGGGCCGCCGAATTGGTAGACGTTGGCCTCGTCGGTGTCGCGCGCCTCGAAGGTGATCGTGGTTTTGAAGGTGCGCGGGTGGTCGGTCCAGGTGTAGGCGGGTGCGATCCAAAAATCGGTGCCGGCATTGTCGTCGGCGTAGTCGATCCAATCGGCGCGCGCGGCGATCTCGGCGCGACGCGAGAGCGCGGCCTCGGCGCCGAACCAGCGATGCGTGGAGCGGATGCCTTGGAAATAGGCGAACTGGTTGGCCAGCTCCTCGCGCACCTCGACGCCGGCACCGACACGAAGCGCGTCCTTGAAGGGAACCCAGGCCTGCGCGCCGCCGGTGTCGGTGGAACCGATGACGGGACCCTCGTCGTCCTTGTGCGTGTATTCGGCGGAGCCGACGAGCCAGTTGGTGAACACGCCCTCGGCGCCAAGCGTGAAGCCGCGGGCGTGGAAGCTCGCGCCGGGAAGCGTGTCGGGTTCCTCGCGCCATTGCACGAGGCCGCCGCGGAAACGGAAGCGGTCGTCGAGCATGGTCTCGCCGCCGAGCGTGGTGCGCAGGCGATGGATGCTGGAAAGCTGGTCGCGGCCGCGCTCGCGGTAGAAATCGAGTTGGCCGAAGACGAGCGGCTCCGAGCGACGCTCGCGGCGGAAGAGCGCGGCGGCGGCGAGGCGGTTGTTGCCATCGATCGCGAGCAGGCGGCCGAGCGTGGCGCGCTCGCGCTGACCGAGCCCCTGCGCGGCCTGCACCTGCGAGAGGTCGAAGAGCGCCTCCTGATTGCCGGGCGAGAGCGCGAGCAGGCGGTTGTAGGTTTCCTCGCTGCGCCACCAACGGCGGTCCCAGGCGAGTTGCTTGGCGCGGTTTTCCAGCCAGAAGGCGCGCTGGAGGTGGAAGTCGGCGCGGAGTTCGAGGCGAAGCTTCGCCAGCGCCGCGGCGGTCTCCGGCGGCACGACGGCGATCAGCTCGGCATAGTCAGCCTCGAAACGCTCCGTGAAATGAAAGGGCTCCTCGTCGGCAGGCGCGGAGGATAAGGCGAGGAGTTCCTGCCAATCGCGCAGAACCGGCGGCAGCGGCTCGGGGGCGAGGCCGGACAAAAGCGGGCGCAGTCCTGCGAGAAGCCGCGCGTCCACCTCTTGCCCTTCCCAACGCTGCGCGTAGAGCTTGGCCGAACGGTCGCGCTCCTTGGCCCAGCCGGCGACGCGGGCCTGCTCGAGCAGCGGCACGGGATCGGCGGGGTTGAAGGCGCGGAGATATTCGTAGGCCACGATGGAATCCTCGTAGCGGCGGCTCCAGCCGAGGGCGCGGGCCTGCTTGAGCAGCACTTGCCGATTTTCGGGAAACGCCTTCGCGAGCGACGCGAACTCGCGGTGCGCCTCCTCGTAGTGCTGCGCGATGGCGAGGAACTCGGCGAGACCGATCCAGGCGGGGAAATACTCGGGATCGGCGCGGAGCGCGGCGCGGAAACAACGGATCGCGAGTTCAAAATCACCCTGCGCGGCGTAGAGCCCGGCGAGTTCGCTCAGCCGGTAGGCGGGCGCGGGTGGAGGCAGGTTTTCACGGTCGGGCTCGCCGACATAGATTCGAATAAACTCTTCGCGGCGGGTGCCCTCCGGGCCGGCGGCGGCGAAGTCGGCGGCGAGGGTTCCCGGCACGGGAGGCGCGGCGGGCGTGGGCGGGTCCCAGCGGAGTTTCTGTCGAGCGAGGGCCACGGCGGCCTGGGCCTTGGCCGAATCGGGGACGCGGGCGCGCCAAAGCTGGGCGTCGGCCTCGGCACGTTCGAGACGGTCCATCGCGAGCAGCAGGCCGATGAGCGAGGCGTTGAGCTCTTCGTCGGCGGGCGACTTGGCCAAAGCGGCGCGGAAAGCGGCCTCGGCGGGATAAAAATCGCCCCAGGTGAGGCGCGCGCGGGCGTGACGCAGATCGAAGGCGTCGCCCGGCGCCGGCGATTGGAGTCGTCGCGCCTCGTCGTAGAGCGCGGCGGCCTCGAGGGCGTGTCCGCGGGCGGCGAGGAGATCGGCGAGATCGGCCTTGGCGGCAACGTTGGCAGGCTCGC
>CBIHRE010000407.1:0-5007 GCA_966212385.1 uncultured Akkermansia sp.
ATCGTGAAGAGCTCGTTGTAGAACTGATGCGCGATGAAGGTGTTGTTCGGAACCGCGAGCTGAACGCGGATCAGCAGCGCCTCGATGCCGCCCACGAGAAAAAAGATGAGGGCGCACGCGGCGTAGAGCAGACCGATCTTCTTATGATCGACCGTGGTGAGCCAAGAGACGAGGCCGGTCTTGGCGGCCGGGCGGGTGAAGAACCACGGGCGCGCCGCGGACTTGGCGGCGGGAGCGGTGTAGGCTGCGGTGGTGGCGGTGGTGGCCATGGCGTATTAAAAGCGGGGAGCAGGGAGATGGGAGCGAGGAACCCGGGAACCGAAGGAGAGGCCTACGGGGCTTACTTGAGGCTGTGGAGATACTCGACGAGGGCGCGGGCCTCTTCGTCGTTCACGTTGATGACCTGCTTGATCTGATCCGGATTCTTTTCGTCCGGGACATAGGATTTGGTCTCCTGGCTCCAAGCGAGGTAGCCCTGCATGGAGACATTCGTGTGGGTGCCGATGCCCATCCACATCTTGTTGCCGGGCTTCACGCCATTCGGGTCGACGATCCAGCGATGAACGTTCGGTTTGGTGTTTTCGAGGAGGCCGCCGGCGAGCGTGGTGCGGGCGCCGAAGTGGGTGAGGTTCGGGCCGGTGGTGCCGGCGCCTTCATGACCGCGGACGCCGTGGCAATTGACGCAGCTCTTCTGGGCAAAGAGCGCACGGCCCTTGGCGACGAGCGCGGCGTCTTCGCCGGGCTCGGGGAATTGCATCGCGGTCCAAGCGCCCATCGGGTCCTTGTCGAAATCGGCGGAGTAACCGGGTGCGTTGCGCTTCCAAGGCTTGACCTCGTAGCTGGCGAACGAGGCTTTCGGCGCGTCCGACGCGGGCGCGGTCACGGCGCGTGCGGGTTTCTTCTGATTCTCGAGCCACGCGGCGAATTCATCCTGCGCGAGGGCGATCACGCGAAAGCGCATGACGGCATGCGATTCGCCGCAATATTCCGCGCATTGCCCCCAGAAGTAGCCGGGCTCGTCGGCTTGGAGCCACATGTGGTTTCCGCGATTGGGGATCATGTCCACCTTGCCGCCGAGCTTGGGAACCCAGAAGGAGTGGATGACGTCGTTGGTGCGGAGATTGATGCGAACAGGGCGGCCGGCGGGAATGACGAGTTCGTTCGCGGTCACGAGCTGGCCGACGCCATCGATCTGCTCGGAGGGATACTCGAATTGGAACCACCACTGAAGGCCCTTGGCGTTGACCTCGTATGCGTTGGCGCGCTGCTCCTCGGGGACGTCGTAGCTATACCAGATGGCTTTGAGCGTCGGAACCGCGATGATGACGAGCGCTCCGATGGACGCGGCGATAAGCGAGAGCTCGATCAGCGGATTGCCATGGCCTTGATGCGGGTCGGCGGGCTTGGTTTTCTCGTTCTTGCGGACCCGGAATTTGAGAGTGGCGTAGGTGAGGACCGAGGCGACGATCACGAAGATCGCGAGAGTGACCCAAACCGTGGTGTAGAACACTTCGAGCTGCGTGCGGGCGACAGGACCCTTCGTGTCAAAGGTCGACTGCGGGCCATGAATCCATCCGCCCGTGAAAAGGGGCAAGGAGAGCAGGGCGAGCGAAGTCGCGGCGCGGCGCAGAGGGAGAACTGGGCGGAAACGCATGGTCGTGTGGTCGAAAAAGGAGGCGGTGCTAAGTGCCAAGCGGGCGAGAGTCCGAAGGCATGAGGTGTAAGCAAGCTAGAATCGGAAGGCCGTTTTTCCACTCGTCTCTTGGCGAAAGGCGGGCGGAAGCGAATTATTAGAAAGAATGAAGCATGCGTAAGACCTGCTTACGGAGCCGAAATCTGCGCCTTCTTAGGAGTGGTCCAAGCCTATGGTCGCTTAACGTGCCTCACGTTTATTCGTTCCGAGCCGGGGCAATTTTTGCGGATAACGCTTCGGCCAGTTATTTGCCGGAGGAATGTTCCGCGCCCTAAACAAAATTTTTCCAATTAGGGGACTTGCCTGAAACGAGCCTAATCGAAATCTAGGTGAAAATGCGAAGCGACCCCGCGCACCGCCACTGGGAGACGACAATCCGGGCTTTGGCGCGGCGCGTAAATTCGGCCGCTTGGCTTGATCGCGCCGCGCCCGCTTTTTTCGCGGTCGGAGTCGCGACGGGCTTCAGTGCCTATGCGTTTCGTCGTGCGGGGATAGAAACGCCTGCGGCGTGGGCGTGGGGAGCGGCGGGAAGCGGCGTCGCGTTGTGCCTCTCGGCGATCTGGGCTTGGTGGCGGACTCGCGCCAGCTTCTTCAACGAGGCGGATGCGCGCACGCTTCTCGAGCATCGTCACGGGCTTGATTCCGCGCTCAGCGCCGCCGCGGCGGGCGTAGGCCCTTGGCCGCAGCCTCGCCCTCTACCGTCGACGCTGCGCTGGCATGCGCCGTTGGCGTGGGCATGGCTCTTGGGTGCCGCCGCGCTCACGATGGGAGGCGCGCTTTTGCCCGTTCCTGAACGGTCGGGCTTCGATTCTCGCAGAGGCACGGAGAAACCGCCCGCGTTGGCGCAGACCGAAGAATGGCTCGAGCAACTGGCCGAGCAGGAGGTCGCGCGTCCCGAGGATGTGGAAAAGCTGGCCGAACAGGCCCGTGGCTTGGGGGAGCGGGCGCCGGAGGAACGTTATTCCCACTCCGCGTTGGAAGCGGCGGATACGTTACGGACACAGACCGCGGAGGCGATACGCGGGCTTGGCGCCGACCTGGAAAAGGCGGCCGCCGCGCTCGAACCGTTCGAAAAGGAGGCCTCGCGTTTGAGCGACCAAGAACTCGGCGCGGTCGCGGCGCGTCTCGGCGAAGCCTTGCGGGGCCTGAACGAGGGCTCCCTCGGAGCGCGTGAAGATATTCTGAAGCAACTGGGAGCCGCGGCCAACGCGGCCGGGCGTCGCAGCCTCTCGCCCGAACAAGCCGCCCAATTGAAGCAACAGCTGGCCAAGGCGGGCCGCGCCGCGACTGGCGTGCTCGGGGCGCAGGGGCGCGGCGCCCAGGTCGCCGAGGCCGATCCGAACAGCCGCGTCCGCGTCGGCAAATGCGACGGCACCTGCAAGGCTTCGCAGAACGGAGAACCTTGCGACGGCTCCTGCGAAAACGGCCGCGGCGGTGTCAATCGCGGCCCCGGACACGCCCCGCTGATGTTCAGCGAGGACGCGAGCGACGCCGGCCAGGGCCGGACCGAGACGGCGAGCTCCGAGGATCTTTCTCGCGCCGCCCTTGGCGAACTGCTCGCGACCGAACGCGGCGAGCACGAGCTCGACCCGACCAAGAGCGCGGGGCCCGCCGCGGCCGGCGCGATCGCGGCGCCCGCCCAAGGCGGCGAAGTCGTGTGGGTGGACCGTCTCACCCCGAAAGAGCGCGCGGCGCTCAAGGAATTTTTCAAATAACCCACATGCCGCCCACGCCCTCGCCCCTGCAAGACGTCGAAATCTCCACTGCAAAAGAGCGCTTCGAGCGCTTGTTGGGCGCCCTGGACACCGTCCTTTTCGGGCAACGCGAGTTGATCGAGCTCGTGGTGGTCGGCGTCGCCGCCCGAGGCCACATCCTTCTCGAGGGCCTGCCCGGCCTAGGGAAAACCGAGCTCGTGAAGGGGCTAGCGCATGCGCTCGGCCTGGAATCGAGACGGGTGCAGTTCACGCCCGATCTGCTCCCCGGCGACATCACGGGCAATCCCGTGCTGCAGGAAGTCGAGGGGCGGCGCGCCTTCGTGTTCCAGCGCGGGCCGATTTTCGCGAACATCCTGCTCGCCGACGAAATCAACCGCGCCTCGCCGAAGACGCAGTCCGCTCTCCTCGAGGCGATGCAGGAGCGGCGCGTCACCGCCGGCGGCGATACGCACACGCTGCCGGAGCCCTTCTTTGTTCTGGCGACGCAAAATCCGATCGAGCTCGAGGGCACCTATCCGCTGCCCGAGGCGCAGCTCGACCGCTTCCTCTTCAAGATCGAGGTGCGGCGCAACTCGCCGGAGGTGCTGGAGCGCATCGTGCTGGCCCGCGAGATCGGCGTCTCGCCGACGGTCGCGCCGGTGATGAGTGCGACGGAGTTCGCCGAGCTGCTGGCGTGGACCCGCCGCGTCCATGTGCCGGAGTCGGTGGCGGGCTACATCGCCCGTCTCGTCAACGCCACGCATCCCGGCGAATCCGCTGCCTCGGCCGGCGTGCGCTACGGCGCGAGCCCGCGCGCCGCGCTCGCGCTGGCCGCCGCGGCCAAGGCGCGAGGGCTCCGTCACGGGCGTCCGCACGCCAGCCTGGAGGATGTCCAGGCGGTGGCCCGATCCGTATTGGCGCATCGAATACTCCTTGACCATTCGGCCAGACTGGACGGCGCGACGCCGGCACAGGTGGTGGAAAAGCTCCTCGCCGAGGTGCCGGTGCAGGCCACGCCCTTGCCTGGCTCCCTGTCGCTCGCCGCGGCCAAGGTCCGCTGAATCTTTCGTTCCCTCTTTCCCGATGAGTTCATTTTTATCCGCCGCGATCAGGGGATTTGCCCGCGGGTTGATTCCACCGCGGCACGTTGGCGCGGGCTCCCGCTTCGGGACCGGCGTCTTGGCCGTTCTGCTGTTCATCGCGTGTTTTGCCCAGGGAGTTTCTCCCCTGGCAGCCGCGCCCGGGGCCACCAATATTCCCTTGGATTCGGAGGTGCCGGCGAGCATTTCGGTCACCCCCGTGTCCGACCGTTGGGATGGTCGCGGCTTCATGCCCCTGAGGGTGCGCATCGAGAACCGGGGCGACCGCGCCTTGGCGTGGAAGATCTCCATTTCCGCCGGCATCGGTTACAGCGGCGACACCCTGGCGCACGAGGTGTCGCTGAAGGCGGAGGGAGGAGACACGCTCGAGTCGGTCGTTTATGTTCCCGGCGCCGGTTCCGTGGACGGCGGGCAACGCGTGACCTTGAACATCCATGCGGACGGGCCGGGCGGGGCCCGCGCGTGGGCGTTCATGCTCGGTGGCAGCAACGATCCGGTTATCTCCACCGCGACGCTTGCC
>CBIHRE010000408.1:0-4987 GCA_966212385.1 uncultured Akkermansia sp.
GGCCGCTCGGAAACATAGACCACCATCTTTCGAACCCGAACTACGCCGAGTTTAACCTCGTCGATACGCCCAGCGCCGCCACCGCCGAGATTCTGGCCGGTTTGGTTCAGGACGCGGGGCTGACGCTTGATCCGGTGATCGCGATGGGACTCTATACCGGCATCGCCACCGATACGGGGCAGTTTCGTTTCGCCGCGACGACCGAGCGCACTTTCCGACTTTCCGCCGCGCTCGTCGCGGCCGGCGCGAATCCCGCGCTCATGGGACTCGAGCTCTATGAACGGGAGACCTTCGGCAAGTTGCAGCTTTTGCAGCGCTTCCTCGCATCGCTCGAGACTTGCGCCGACGGCCGGGTTTGCATCGGCCTGCTTCCCGAGGGCGTATACGAGCAGACCGGGACCAACACCGAGGACGCGGAAGGTTTGGTCGACTACGCCCGCGCCATCGACGGCGTGGAGATCGGCGCTCTTGTCGAGGTGCGAAAGGGCGCGATCAAGGGCAGCCTCCGCGCCAAGCATGCGGATTACCGCGTGGACCAGCTCGCCGCCAAGTTCAACGGCGGCGGCCATGCCTGCGCGGCCGGCCTCAACGTGAAGGGGGAGTCGCTCGAGCTTTTCCTGCCCCGTCTCCGTGCCGCCTTGATCGCCCAAGTGGAAGCCGTGAATCAGGCCCGGGCGACTCGCTCTTGAGCCGCGCTCTCCTTCCCGCGTTCCGCGCCGCCCCATAGCCGTCTCATGATTGTTCGCACCTCCGCACCCGAGTTCGACGGCGTCCTGTTGATCGACAAGCCGACCGACCATACTTCGCACGACGTCGTGGCGCGTATCCGCGGCATCCTTAAAATGAAGCGGGTGGGCCATGCCGGCACGCTCGATCCGATGGCGACGGGCCTCTTGGTCGTCCTCCTCGGGAAAGCGACGAAACTCTCCCAGTTTCTGATGAGCGTGGACAAGTGCTACACCGGCACGGTCACGCTTGGAAAAATCACCAACACCCAAGACGCCGAGGGCGAGGTGCTGGAAACGCGCCCGGTGCCCGCTTTCACCGAGGAGCAAATCCGCGCCGCGTTGCGCGGGATGGTGGGCGATCAATACCAGACGCCACCGATGTTTTCCGCGATCAAGATCAACGGGCAGCCGCTCTACAAGGCGGCGCGTGCCGGCGAGGAGATCGAGCGCGAGCCGCGGTTTATCCGTGTAAAGCGTTTTGAGCTCACCCGCTGGGCCGCGCCCGATGCGCTCGATTTTGTCGTCGATTGCACGAAGGGCACCTATGTCCGCACGCTCGCGCATGATCTCGGTCAGAAGCTCGGCTGCGGGGCGCACCTGAGCGCGCTCAGGCGCATTTCCTCCGGGCAGCTCAATGTGAGCCGCGCGGTGACGCTTGAATCCCTTCAAAAGATGACTCCCGCCGAGGTGCAGGCCGCCTTGATTCCGGGCTACGAGGCCGCGCCTTCGGTTGCCTTGGGCTAAAGGCCGTTCAAGCTCGCGCCGAAGTGGCCAAGGTTTTCGACAGTCTTGTCTCCGCCGGTGCTCTCGCCGAACGGCGTCCGCTGCATCTGGCCATAGGGATGTTCGACGGGGTCCATCTGGGCCACCAGGCGGTGATCAAGGCCGCGGTGCAGTCCGCGCATCGCAGCGGCGGCCTAGCTGCGGTGTTGACCTTCGATCCGCATCCGAGCCGTTTGTTTCGGCCGGAGGATCCGGTGCGTCTGATCATGGATCGGGATCGTCGGGTGGCGGCTTTGGCCGCGCTGGGTGTCGCGGCGGTGATCGTGCAGCCCTTCGACGCGGCTTTTGCGGCGATTTCCGCGGCGGATTTTTTACCGGCCCTCCGCAGATCCGTGCCGAACCTGCATACCGTCTATGTGGGCGAGAATTGGCGTTTTGGTCGCGGGCGTTCGGGTGACGTGGCCCTGTTGGTGGGAGAAGCGAGAAAGCTGGGCCTCCACGTGGTGAGCGCGCCCCGCATCAATGGCGACGGCGAGCCGATCAGCAGCACCCGTATTCGCGCGCTTCTTGTCGAAGGACGTATCGACGCGGCGAATGTTTTGCTGGGCGCGGCCTACGCGAGCGAAAGCGTGGCGAAAGGCGGCAAGCAGTTGGGACGGACGATCGGATTTCCCACCCTGAACCTGCCTTGGGCTCCTGATCTACGTCCGCGGTTGGGCGTCTACGTGGTTTCGGTCGAGCGCGTCGGAGGGCAAGACCGGCCATTGCGGGCCGTGGCGAATTATGGGCTGCGTCCCACGGTGGAACAGGCCTCGGTGCCGCAATTGGAGGTGCACGTGCTCGAATCTCCGTGTCCGTATGGGGCCGACGACAAGCTGCGCGTCGAGTGGCTGGCTTTTTTGAGGCCGGAGCGGAAGTTCGCGAACCTAGAGGAGCTTCGCGCGCAGATAAACCGTGATAGCGCCGACGCCCGTGCGTGGTTCGGGCTTGATCCAGACACCAAACGCTAACCGCCGTTTTGATCGGTCGTCGGGAGGGGCGGGACGGAAGGCGAGTTGGCTTTTTTCGAATCTTCCGGCGGCCAATTATACACGTTGATCTGGTTTTGGTAGATCACCATGCGCCACGGCTTTCGGTCCGGCATGGCGGCCGCGAGTTCGGCATTTTTTTCTTGGGAAAGCTCCCGGGCGTAGAGAATGCGTTGCCGGGACCAGTCCCGATTAAGTTCTGCCGGCTCGACGCGGGCATCGGCGGTGACGTCATAGGAGACGAAAACGAGGTGGTTTTTGGGTTCCTTGTTAAGTCGCGCCACGATGTCCGAAAGGTATTTGGCAAAGTCGTATTCGGCGGCGGTGGGCTTCGACTGCGGTCCGAAGTAAATAAAAACAAGGTGGAGGCAGAGGACGAAGGTCATTGCTCGACGCAACTCCTTCGGGCTCGGAAGGTCGGCAAAGAATCCTGCGGCCAAAACCGCTATGGCGGGGGTGAGTATGGCCCACCACGCGGCCGAAAGCGGATAGTAAGCCAAGGCCACGAAAGCCATGCCTGCGCCTACAAGCCACGCAGGGCGTTTGTCGGCGCCGGGGCGAAGAGCCGCGGCGGCCAAGGCCAGCAAGGCCAAGGCCAAGCCGCCGCCGTAGTGCGCGCCGGTTTGCAGACGCTCGAGCCAGATTCGCACCGCCGGCCCTCCCCATCGCGCTGCGGGCAATGCGATCAACTCATCGTAGCGCTCCAGCATCTCGTCGACGTGCTCGGGCGGCGTGCGAATGATCTGCCAAATCCAGACGGGAGCGCTGGTGTTTTCCAATTCGTATCTGGCTGAAACGCTTTCGTTGAAAGACCCGGTCACCGCTTTATTGTGCACCGCGTAGATGGCCAGGCAGAGGGCCGGGAACACCAGCACCCAACTTGCGCTTCCGAGGCTGAACCGCGTTTTTCGGCGGAGGAAAGCCAGATCTATGGCCACGAGGGCCGCGTGAAGAACGAACAAGGCCGGTTCGCATACCAGCACCGCCGAAAGCCCCGCGCCCAGAAGCAGTCCCTTTGCGCGCGAAGGATCTTCGCGGAAGCTCATCCATGCGCCGAGGCATAGGGAGGTGGCTGCTATCAAAAGAAACGGAAAGGGATCGCTCAACTGCCAATCCCGCCCATGGACGACAGCCACCATAAGCGAAGCGGAAAGAATGTAATTCGCCCGGCCAAGGCGGGCGAAACCGCGCAGCAGCAGCCAAGAGAGGCAGGCTCCGGCCAACCCGAAGGAGATCGCGCCAGCCACGCGGCGTTGCTGGCCAGACAGGGCCAATGCGAACGCGGCCGCGTCTCGCGCCAGAGGATGGCGTTTGCCTGAGTGCTCCGACTGGTAGATTCCCCGCTGGGCCCAATGAGGCGGGGAAGGAGGATTTGGGGCGCCGATCGAGAACGCCGCGATATTTTCCGAGGCCAGCAGGTCCGCTTTCTCCTGAACTGTTTTGGGGCGTGCCGGGTCGTTGCAGAAAATCGCCAGCCAAGTCGCGAAGGCGGTGAAGGCGACGAAGCAGATCGACAGGCGGGCTTTCAGGGGAAGCGACATGGAGGGTTCGCGACTTTGGGATTTTCCTTTGTTGTCAGGCAAGCGTGCGCGAGCACGCTGCGCCGAATGTTCCCGCTCGCGGAGCCCCTCCGCCGTTTCCTTGCCTGGCTCGAGGCCAGGCCGTTGCCCCGTGTGGCCTCCGTGATCGGAGGCCTTCTCTTGCTTGCCTACGCCGCGATGCCCGCGGATGAGCTTACTTTCGACAACGCGTTCGTCATCGGCGGCGACACCCGCCTGCGTGCGTTCACGATGGAGTCGGTTTCGCTGATCTTTAGCTACGATTATTGGTGGCCCACGCTCACCTCCAACCTTTACCGACCTCTCACCACGCTCAGCTTCTGGTTCGAGTATTCGTTTCTTGGTTACGAACAGCGTTCCCTGGGCTACCAGTGCACGAATCTCCTTCTGCATCTGCTGAACTCGGTGCTGGTGTGCGCCGCGGCCATGCGGCTGAGGTTCCCGTTCGCGGCCGCCTTTTCCGCCGCGCTGGTTTTTGCGGTGCATCCGATCGCCACGGAGGCGGTGGCAAACGCGGTGGGGCGCTCCGATTTGATGGCGACCACGGCCATGCTCGGCGCGCTCATCTTCTATCTGGACGCTCAAGGCCTGACGGAACGGTCCGTGCGAAACGTCAAATTGGGAGCCGCCGGGCTTTGCGCCTTGCTGGGCGTGATGTCGAAGGAGAGCGCGATCGTGATCCCCGCCTTGATTGCTTTGCACGGGCTGTTTCGCGTCGGGGAGCTGGCGGATCGCGAAAAAGCGAAATTTTGGATCAACGACGCCGTGGCCGCATTGGTCGTGATGCTGCCCGCGGCTGGATTTTTCCTTTTGGGGCGCATGATCTTCGCCGCGCAGCCGGGCGTTACCGACCACCCGTTTATCGACAACCCCCTGATGCCCGAGGGGCTGGTGGTTTCTCGTCTCGGCGCGATCGCCGTGTGGGGGATGCAGCTCTTCGCCCTCGCTT
>CBIHRE010000409.1:0-4982 GCA_966212385.1 uncultured Akkermansia sp.
CAGTTCGCGCTTGGTGCGTGCGCAGGGCGCCTTCGTTTCCGACGAGGAGGTCGCCGAGTTTGTCGAGTTCCTGAAGCGCAACGGCCCGCCGAAATACGCGGAGAACGTGCAGAACCAGATCGACGATGACGCGGCCTCCAACGCCGACAACGACGAGGAGGAGGTGACCGACGGCGAGGGCGCCGACGACTAAAAGCTCAACCAGAATGCGAGGGGCGTGCTCCGCGCCACCAACCGCGCCTCGACCTCGACGCTCCAGCGCCGTCTGCGCATCGGCTACAACCGCGCCGCCCGCATCATGGACCTCATGGAGGAACGCGGCGTGGTCGGGCCTGAGAACGGGTCCAGTCCGCGCGAGATTCTCGTCGATCTCGACCGCTCCTGAACAGGGCGGTGCGCCCTTGGTGAGAACCGATTTTCCCTCGATGAATCCGCCGACCAAGCCACCGCCAAAAATCTGGTTTCCCGCCAAGACTTACGGTTGGGGCTGGGGCCTGCCGCTTTGCTGGCAGGGATGGGTCGTGATGGGTGTTTATCTGGCCGCGTTGACAGCGATCCTCGCCGCCTTGCCAGGCCCCAAGCATGTTCCGGCCAAGCTGGCCTGCGTGTTCGGGCTGTCGCTGCTGCTCGTCGCGATTTGCTGGTGGAAGGGCGAAAAGCCGGAGTGGCGCTGGGGCGGAAAACCCCGCGATCCGGAGGCGGGTTGACGCGATCAGCTTTGTTTTAATCCGACAGATGCATCCGGCGGATCGAGAGGTGGACGGGCGCGTCCCCGCGCCCGTTGCCTGGATGCCGAGCCATGGACGCCGGGACGCGCCCATCCACCTTGGCGGCAACCAGAGAACGTGAACGCGCTCAGAGCAGGTCGGCGGCGAGTTCGGCGAGGCGGCTGCGTTCGCCCTTGGTCAGCTTCACGTGCGCGGCAAGGGCCTGGCCCTTCATGCGGTCGTGGCAGTAGACGAGACCGTTGCTGCGCGAGTCGACGTAGGGATTGTCGATCTGGGCGGGGTCGCCGATGAGGACGATCTTCGAGCCTTCGCTGATGCGCGTGATGACGGTTTTCACCTCGTGGGGCGTGAGCTGCTGCGCCTCGTCGAGGATGAAGAAGCGCCGGGCGATGGAGCGGCCGCGGATGAAGGCGAGCGCCTCGATCTCGACGAGGCCGCTCTTGATGAGCCGCTCGTAGGGTTTCATCGGCGCGTTGGGGCCGGCGCTGGCGGGCATGGGCGCGTGACCGCCGGAGAGCGCGGCCTGCGACATGGCGAGGGCGGAGGCGCTCTTGTGCTTCTTCTTGGAGACTTTTTTCTCGGCGAACTGCGGGTCCTTGGGCGGCTTGGAAGGGATGAGCACCTCGAGCGCGTCGAAGTAGGGCTGCAGCCAGGGCTTCATCTTCTCCTCCATCGTGCCGGGGAGAAAGCCGATGTCCTTGCCGAGGGCGAAGACGGGGCGGGAGATGGAGACGCCGTCGTAGCGCGACTTGTCGTCGTGGGTCTGGTGGAGCGCGCAGCCGATGGAGAGGAGCGTCTTTCCGGTGCCGGCCTTGCCGAAGCAGGTGACGAGCGTGATCGAGTCGTCGAGGAGCGCGTCCATGAAGAACTGCTGCTCGAGGTTGCGCCCGCGGATGGGGATGCCGCCGGGGGCCTTGACCCAGTCGGGGATGTTGAGGCGGCAGACGCGGCCCTCGCCGTAGTAGCGGGCGGGCATCGTTTTCCCCTCGGTGGAGCGGAGGAGGACGTATTCGTTGAGCGTGAGCGTCTTCGCGGTGTCCTCGTCGAGGGTGAACTCGCCCTCGGAGCAGAAGCGCTGGAGCTCGTAGATGGTGACCTCGATCTCGCGGTAGTCGCCCTCGTCGTCGACTTTGGCGACCTTGTCGTTGAGGTAGTCCTGCGCCTCGAGGCCGACGGCGCGGGCCTTGAGGGCGACGTTGACGTCCTTGGTGACGAGGATGGTCGGCGGCGGGTAGCAGGACTTCACGTAGAGGGCCGCGGCGATGATGCGGTTGTCCTTCTTGGCGAGGTCGGGGAGAATGGCGCGGAAGGCGATCATCGCGGGCGCATCGCGCAGCGAGGGATCGGCGAGCCACGGGTTGATGATGACGGAGAGCGTGCCGCCGTTGGGCAGCTTCACGCCTTCGTGCATCGAGCGCGAATCCGGCAGGAGCTCCGAGAGGATGCGATGCACGCGGCGGGCGTTGCGGCCGCGCTCGGTGGATTGCTCCGTTTTTATCGCGTCGAGCTCTTCAAGCACCTCGACGGGGATGGCGAGGTTGTTGTCCTCGAACTTGAAGATCGACTGGGGGTCGTGGAGGAGGACGTTTGTGTCGAGGACGAAGGTCTTGGCCTTCGCGGACACCTTGAGCCGAGGTTTCAGACCGACCGAACCGGTGGTGGTTTCCATTAGGTGGTGGATAACTTGTGAGCAACCCTGTCCGCGCGCGGCGGATTGTCGATGCCCGAGTGTGAGGTTTTGCGGGGAAACACGCGAATTTTACCGGCGCGCCGCAACGCACGGCTCATGCCAGCGCCGGAGTCGACGCATGGAATCTTTCCCCACCAAGAGCACAGGGCGCCACCGGGCGATGCGCGATGCGCGATGAGCGTCGAACATTTTTCGCACGGCGCGCCCCGCGCTTTGGCCTCCGCCTTAGAATGGAGGCGTGGCACGCTGCGCGGGGTTCTTGGGCGGAGGCGGCGCCCAGAGGCGAAGCAGCAGCTCGGCGAGGTTGCGCATGCTGGTGCGCGAGAGACCCTCTCGGCGGGTCGTGCCGCGGAAGGGTTCGGCGACCTCGGAGCGCTCCACGTAGTAGCGCCACAGTTCGCCCTCGAGCGAGAAGGCCGCCGCGTGCGGATCGCCCGCGCGGGCCGCCTCGCTTTTCACTTTGCCCTCCCAATGGCGCCGCTCCTCGGGCTGCGTTTGGAGGTAGTCGTAAACCATTTGTTCGTTGCGGTTAAGGCTCATGCGGGCGACGGAGGCGGCGGATGCTGGCAGCGCGAAGGATGCGGGAAAGGCATGGAGCGCGGGATCGGGTAAAACGCGAGAGCGTCATGGCCCCGCGTAACTTTTGCTCCGTTTTCCGGGTCACCCCTGCTACTTCATACCTATGTCGAAACTCAAAGAACAAGCCCCCGCCATCGTCGTCACCGCGCTCGTGATGGGCGCCCTGCTCGGCGGTTACGCCTACTACGTCAACGCCAAGGTCCTCCCCGCGCAGCGCCGCGCGATGGACGAGATGCGCCTCGCCCACGAGGCCGCGCTTGATCGAAGCGCGGCCGAGACCCGCAAGGAGATCGCGGCCGTCAACCAGCTCCTGAAGGACGCCATCGCCACGCGCGCCGGCGGCGTCTTCCAAAGCGAGGAGGAGGCGAAGGCGGCCGAGGCCGCCAAAGTCGCGCAACTCGCCGAGGCCGTTGCGCAAAAACTCCAGCCCTATAATCCGCTCCCCCGGACGCCCGAGGAGGCCGAGCAGATGCAGAACGCCCAGATCGACAAGGTCTCCGGCCGTCTCTCCGAGCGCATCCAGCCTATCCTCACCCAGATCGCCGGCGACCAGAACCTCACGCGCGACTCGATCAACCGCTACGCCGACCAGATTTCGCAACAGATCACCGGCGTCTTGTCCGGGGAACTCGCCCGCAACGAACGCCTCGGCACCCAGGTGCAGCTCACCCAGAGCCTCGCCCAAGAGTCCATGGCGCTTTCCTCTGAGCTGACCGCGCTCTACCTGAGCTCGATCAAAGACCAAGGCGTGATCAACCGCCTCCTCCTGCTGCCCGCCAACATCGTGCGCGACGCCTCGCGGTTTCAGCTTCTGAATAACGACGAGCGCCGCGCCAAGGAGGCCGATCTCACCAAGCGCCTCCGCGACCTCCAAAGCCGCCTCGACGCCGCCCGGACCGCCACCGACTCCACCGTGGGGAACCGCCCTGGGGCCGGGACCGATTCCGCTCCGGGCGCGGTTATCGTGGAGCCCGCCGAGGCCGCCTCCGGCGCCGTCCTCACCTCGGCGCCCGTCCGCCATGCCCCCACTCGGCCCTCTTCCGCTCCGTAAAACGATTTTATATTCGATCATCGCCGGGGGCGCGGATTTTGAGTCCGCGCCCCTTCTTTTTTGGACCGAAACGCCGCGTAGTGACAATTTGGTGACGCAGGTTTCAGAGGGGAAACGCCTCCGGGTTTTCCCTTATGTTTTTGGCAACGCAAAAACGCGAAAACTTATGCGCCGAAACGCGGTGAATAACTTGTTGGAAACTTGCCCTTGAAAGGCCTCGCACGGTCCCCGTTATTGCGCCCTCGTTTTTCTTCCCGGCGTCCCGCGCCGCGCTCTTTCCCACCCCCTGCCGTCGCCACGTTTTCGGCCGACCTTCGAGAGACTTCCCATGTTGCGAGTCATAAAAGACTTGTGATCGCGCCTGCCCGGCCCGCCGCCGGATGCCGCTTTTCCCCTTTCTCTCCCGGGCTCGTCCGCTTCGCAGGCCTTGGGAGGGACGTGACGAAAAAGTTCGATTCGGGCGCTTTGTGAATAAATCCCCCGTCCTCCCTCGTCACGTCCTCCATGCCCGTCGCCGCCGCCAGCACCACCAACCTCTGGGATTCCGCCAAATCCGATTTGCGCGGCCTCTTCCCCGAGGACGTGTTCAAGCTCTGGTTCGACCCCATCATGTGCTTGGAAACGAGCCCCGACCAGATGGTGCTCGGCGTGCCCAACGATTTCGCCGCGATTTGGATCAACGACAACTACATGGACCTGATCCTCCAGCGCCTGCGCCTCACCGCCGGCCGCGAGATCAAGGTCCTCCTCCGCAAGGCCGACGCCGCCGCGTCCGCCGCGGTCGGCGTCGAGCCCTCCGTCGAGCCCTCCCGTATCCGTCCCGCGGCGCCCCGCCGTGTGGCCCGCCCCTCCGAGGAGCGCTCCCCCCGCCACGCCGCGCTCTCGCCGCGCAACACCTTCGAAAACTTCGTCGTCGGCTCCAACAACCAGATGG
>CBIHRE010000410.1:0-4969 GCA_966212385.1 uncultured Akkermansia sp.
CGAGCTCACGCAGGGCCAGCCCGCGACAATACGAGAGCGGGCTGTGCGCCGTGACCGCCATCTCGGCAAAATCGCCTCGCTCGCCGGCGCAGGCCTCGAACGCGGCTCGCGCCTCGGCTTCGGCTTCGCGGCCCAGCGCACGCAATGCCCGGCCGAGCCAGTAGTTCACGTCGGCCTTGGCCTGGAGCAGGTGGTAGGCCTCGCCGAGCGTCTCGGGCGTGTCCATCGCGCCCGCGAAGTGCGCGTGCGCCGCCGCGGCGTCGCCGGCGGCCAGGGCCGCGCGACCGAGCAGGAGTTTCGCCGCGGTGAACTGGCGCAACACCGCGCCTTCGCCGCCTTCCCACGGGTGGAAACGCCGCGAGGTGAGCAACGCGAGCGCGTCCGCCGGCCGGCCCATCAGGTTGTAGAGCGAAGCGAGCGAAACCGTGCAGTCGTCGCGTTGAAGCACGAGCGCGTGGCGCTCCTCGAGAAAATCCAGGCGCTCGGGCAACGGATCGTTGAGCTTGGCGCGGAGCTGGTCGTATTCGGAAACGAGACGCGGATCGGCGGAGTCGCAGCGCAACGCGGCGAGGTAGCAGGCCCGCGCGCCCGCGGCGTCGCGACGGGCATTCCAGAGCGCAATGCCGAGATTGCGGTGCGCCTGCGCGTGGTTCGGCGCCTCGGCGGCGGCGCGTTGCCAGCAGGCGATAGCGTCCTCGTGACGGCGACGGTCGTAGAGCAGATTGCCCAGCGCGTAGGCGGCGACCGGATCGGGTCCGGGCTGAGCGAGCGCCCATTCGAGCACGAGTTGCTCGACGAGCCGTGACGGGAAGAAGCGATCAGGAGACTGATTGCGCGCCTCGGCGAGCAAGGTCGGATCGCGACGCAGCCAGGCGAGCGCGTAACGCGTCATCGGCGTGCGCTCGAGGGGATTGGGCACGGCCACGGGCGCGGTCGGCGCGGCGTGATGACGCTCCAACAACTCGACCGCCTCGGCGGTGAAGCCGGCCTCGGCGAGATCGAAGGCGAGGTCGATAATCGTCTGCCCGTCGTTGCGGTTGAGGCCGAAAAACTCCGCCCAATCAGCCTCCGCGCCCGACGCGCGCGCCACCTCGGCGCGCACGGCATGGTCGAGCGGATCGACCGTCAGCACGTCGGCGAGAATCGCGGCGCCGCCATCGCGACCAAGCCGACGACGGATCGCAGCCTGAAGCACGCGCGCCTGCTGGAGATCGGCGTTTGTCTTTAGCGCCGCGGTCAGATGCGTCTCGGCCGTGTCATAGTCGCCGCGTCGGCAATCGATGCAGGCGAGGCGATAGTAGGCGGCCGCGCGCCACTCGTAGTTCCAGGTTGCCTTGTAGAGCGCGGGATAGGCGGCATCCGCCTGCCCGAGAAAATCGCGCGCGAGGCCGAGGTAATAGTGCGCCTCGCCGGTCACGGGGTTCGGATGACGCCGGGTGAGACGCGCCACGGCTTTTTCGAAATGTTCCGCGGCGACGGCGAGCCGCCCATCGGCGAGACGACGGCGACCCAGCGCGATGTGGCAACGCGCGTCGCCCGGATCGCGACGCAGCGCCTCGTTCCAGTAGAGCTCGGGCGAACGCGTCGGGTGGCGATACTGTTCGAGGTGTTCGCCGGTGAGGTAGAGCTCATCGTTCGACGCGATGGCCTCGGGCGCGGGCGGCTCGGTCGCCTGCTGGCGGTCGCGCGTGAGCGTGGCGGCATCGACCGGACGATAAGCGAGGATCTCTCGGCCCTCGGCATCGAGCAGGCGCGCATGCAATGCGGTCTCACGGTCGGCCGATAGGCGAAGCGAGGTGTTTTTCCACGCCTCGCCTGGGCGCAGCGAGATAGGCGCGTCGAGCAACGTGCGCTCATTTTCGGTGACGATTAGACGCGCGCCGACGACGGCTTCGCTGACGTTAAGGCCGAGCTCGATGGAGCGGCCTTCGCCGACGACCAGGCGCAGCGCGGCGCGCGTGTTCGCCTCCTGCACCGGCCCGATGCCGCGGATCGGCCACCAGAACTGCGAAAAAGTCTTCGTCTCGTAAGGCGCGAGGTAGCTGAAGTCGGGCTGGTTGTCGGTGTAGACGCCGGCCATGAGCTCGACGTAGGGGCCGTTCTTGTCGGTCAACTCGCGATCCCACGCATAGCCGAAAGCGTGGTTGCCCCAAGTCCACTGCTTCTTGCCCGGGGACACGTGGCGGTTGGCGACGTGGACGAAGCCGCCGTCGGCCGCGAAGTCGTAGCCGCCGAAGAAATCGAAACGCGTCTGGCAGACCATGTAGCTGGTCGGCACGGGGATGTTTTTATACCAGCTCAGGTCGTTCGCGCCGGGACGCGCGGCGTAGTCGAGCCCGTAGTAGGGGTTGTTCGCGACCGGGAACGACGACAGCGCGCGCACGGCGTGGTCGGCGACGTAGCGGACATCGGGCGGGAAAAAGGACTGGTAGTGGTCGTGCACCATCGCCGCGACGTTGGCCCACCAGAGGAAGGTCTGCGCGAAGGGAGTCCGGTTGTAGAGCCGACCGCGCAACTCGACGAGCGAAGAGCCTGGCCGCAGGCGGATGCCGTGCATGCCCTTCATGCGGTTCAACGGATCGTGCTCGCTCAGCCACACCGTGCGCGCGCCGTCGGCCTCCTCCTCGATGAACACGTCCGCGGGCAAAAACGTGCCGGGGCGGTGGTGCTGCGGCCAGTTGAACTCGACGCCGCCCGAGATCCACGGCCCGGCGAGACCGACGAGGGCGGGCTTGATGACATCTTGCCGGTAGAAGAAGTCGTAATCGCGGTTGGCCTTGTCCTGCCCGAGGAAGATGCGCCCTCCGATCTCCGGCAGCATGACGAGGCGCACGAACTCGTTCTCAAGCCGCGCCGACTGGTAGCTCATCGGCTCCGCGGCGTCGTGGACCTTGTCGATGAAGGGCACCGGGTAGACCTTGCCGTTCGAGCCTTGGTAGACGCGCTTCTCGAAGAAGACGGGATTCTTCTCGGGCGCGCCGACCGGATAGGTCGGGATGACACGAGGCTCGAGGACGGCGGTGACGGCGGACGGGGACGAAGTGACCATTGAAAAATGGGTTGCACGATCCTACGCAAATTCGGCCGCGACGGACATGGAGAGGCTTGCGAAACACATGGACGATCTTTCGGGATCAGCCAGTATCACCGCCGCATGCCCTCGCGCGTCCAAGCCCCTATCCGTCGCCAAGCTGAAGGCTTCCCCGGCCAACGCCTCGTGGTGCTTCCGCCCGCCATCCTGGCCCGCGCGCGCAAGCTGCCTTTCGGAGGCGCGCTGATGCCTTCGCACATCGGGCGCTTCGACCGTGCGGCCGGCCATCACGTGGACCGTCCGCGCGGGACGCCCGAGCACGTGCTGCTTGTCTGCCTCCAAGGCGAGGGCTTCGTGGTCACGCCGCGGCGCCGGCACGTGCTCACCGAAGGCACCGCCATCCTGCTTCCCCCGAATCGCGCGCACCGCTACGGCGCGGACGAGGCGCGCCCTTGGAGTTTGCTCTGGATGCACCTTGTCGGCGCGGAGTCGGCGCGGCTCGAGGATTTGTTCAACCCGCCGCCGGCGCGCACCGGGGAGCGTTTCCACCTCTCGGAGATGGACCGCGTGGTGGAAGCCTTCGAGGAAACCTTCCGCCACGTGACCGGCGCCTTCAGCGACACCGACATCGTGGGCCTCGCGACCGGCGCGGCGCGCTTCGCGGGCCTGCTGCGCACCTTGCGTCAAGCCGAGCCCGGCACCCGCCGCGAAGCGGAAACCCGCGTGCTGCGAGCCGTGCGCCACATGCGTGAAAGGCTCGCGGAACCGCTTACGCTCGGCGAATTGGCCAGGGTCGCCGGCTGGGCCCCCGCGCACTTCGCCACCGTGTTTCGCCGCCAAACCCAGGCGCCACCGCTGATCTTCCTCACCCGCCTCCGCCTGCAACGCGCCTGTGAGCTCCTAAAAACCACCGACGCCTCCCTCGCCGAGATTGGCGCGCAGGTGGGTTTCCCCGATCCGTTCTATTTCTCGCGCGTGTTTTCCCGCCACCAAGGCATCTCCCCCGCGGCCTACCGCCGGCTTTACGCGGCCAAATATAGGCTATCCTGAACGCGCCGAGTCCTCGTGTCAGCAGGGCAACTGCCACCGCTGTCCCTGTCCCTTTGCATCGAAAACGGCGAATTCCCTCGGATGCTTCGTGCACGTAACCGCGAAGACGTCCTCCCCCTTGAACTCGAACCGCGCGACGGAAGCCACCGCTTCTCTGTAAAACCCCACCAGTCGACCCTCTGTGCGGCCGATCAACACGAGACGTCCATCGCCCAGCAGGGCTCCGCGCGGAGCATCCATCTGCCCGTCGATCTCGGTTAGCTGGCGGGTCTCCGCGTCGAAAAAAACCGCGCCGCGTTCCAGTAAAACCGTCCATCCGACGCGCGAAGCCGGCGCCGGAATGAAATCCCGGATTCGATCCCCTAATTCATACGAGACCAGCGGCTTGTCCCCATCCACCACCACGAGATGCCTCCCCAGCCCCAACGCTATCAGGCCGTCGCCACCTTGCGCCTCCAAGCAGAGATTTCCTCCACCGCCTTCCGCGCCGGCCGCCTTCAATTCGTCGGTGATATCCCGGGAATGAGCCAAGGTTTCAGACGCAAAACTCGCGAGCACCAACCGATCCTGAACGACGCGCAACACCCACAAGACGCTTCTTGCCAACGAAGCCGCGACGATGTCTTCGGTCCACCAAGAGGGTGAGCCCACGCGAGCCATCCCATTTTCGAATGCGGCGCTTGGGCCGAGCATCTTAGGCTCGAGAGCAGCGGCAAACGGTCGTCTCAAAACAAGCCGGCCTCCGTAATCGACTCGTGTAAGCAAGGGCAGCCCCTCCGCGTCGGGCATCGGATCCGCCCAGTCGATGCTCCTCATCGATCCTGTCCAATCGCCCAGAGTCAGCATCAAGCGCTTCGAGCCCGTCCGCGCGACGCCGCGGATGCCGTG
>CBIHRE010000411.1:0-4964 GCA_966212385.1 uncultured Akkermansia sp.
CGCGGGAGATGGTGGCGAAGCTCGACGAGATCGTCTGGGCGCTCAACCCGCGGCACGACACGGCGGGCTCGGTGCGTGGTTATCTTTGCGACCACGCGGAGGAGTTTTTTCGCGCCGCCGGCATCGGGTGCCGTTTGCAGGCGGCATGCGAAAAATCGGACCTCGTCCTCAACGCGCAGCAACGCCACGGGCTGTTTCTCGCATTCAAAGAAGCCCTGACGAACGTCGTGAAGCACGCCGCCGCGACCGAAGTGTTGGTGCGGATCGAGTCGACGGACTCGGAGCTGGCGGTGATCGTGGAGGACAATGGCCGGGGTTTGCCGGCGGGGACGGGCGGCACGGGCGGCAACGGTGTCGCGAACATGAAGGCCCGGATGGAGAAAGTCGGAGGTCGCTGCGAGATCGCTGCGCGTCCGGCCTCAGGCACCGTGGTTTCGCTGCGCCTGTCGGCGAAGGCCCGGAATTTATCATGATCACCGTCGCCTTGGTCGAAGATAACGCCGGTCTGCGGAACAGCCTGAAGCTGCTGCTGGACGAAACGCCCGGCTTGCGTTGCGAAGGCGCCTACGTCGACGCGGAGGAAGCGCTGCGGGAACTGCCGCGGCGGGCGGCGGACGTGGTGTTGATGGACATCCACCTGTCGGGCATGTCGGGCATCGAGTGCACGCGCCACCTGCGCGAGGCGGTTCCGTCGGCGCGCGTGATCATCATCACGGTGTATCGGGACAACGAGAGCATCTTCAGCGCGCTCAGGGCGGGCGCCTTCGGCTATCTTCTGAAACGCGCGACGCCGGAGGAGATCGTGCGGGCGATCGTCGATGTCCACGAAGGCGGGGCGCCGATGAGCGGCGAGGTGGCGCGCAAGGTGGTGGAGGCTTTCCAGCCGGCGGCGCCGGCGGTGGACGAGACGGCGCAGCTATCGGAGCGAGAGCGCGAGGTGCTGGAGCGGTTGGCGCGGGGCTTGCCCGACAAGGAGATCGCCGCGGAGCTGAAGATCAGCCTGCCGACGGTGCGCTACCACCTGAAACACATCTACGAGAAGCTGCACGTGCGCACACGGGTGGAGGCGGCGTTGAAGCACAACGCGAAGCGCGAGGGCCCTCGCTAGCGGGAACGCTTGCGCGAGGATGGGCCGAGGGGGCGTTCGCCTTCGTTTGTCCGGGGCGGAAAACCGTAGGCGGGGCCGGAGTCCTCGGGCCGCGAGTGGCGATCGAGGAAGACTCCGGTCGAGAGCGCGGGCGAGGGCGCTTCGGTGTCGCCGGTGCCGCCGGGATTTTCCGGAGAGGGATCTTGGCCGGCGGGGTCGTCGCCCGAGCCTTCGTCGTCCGGCTCGGAGGCGGGCGTCGCCAAGGGCAGGTTTTCCAAGACGAAGGCTTGGGTGAGGCCGAGCTCGTTCAGGCCGGTGCCGACGATCGTGTAGAGGCCGTTCGAGATGAAATGGATTCCGGTGACGCTTTCCGGGGCGAGGCCGTCGAACGTCACGCCGGCGGCGGAGGCGAGGTCGACGAGGTCGAAGACCTTGCCGTCGCGGTTCCAGAGGACGGCGCCGCTTTCGTAGCTGCCGGTGTCGGTGGCGCGGCCGCCGAGCCAGGCTTTGTTTTCGGCGATGGCGAACGCGGTGGCTTCGAAGTCCGGGAGAGTCTCGAGCGCGGTGACGGCGCCCGTGGCGGTGTCCCAAACGACAGGGCGGAGGCGAGTGGCGTCGTCGGAGGCGCCGGCGGCGAGCGTGCCGTCGCGCGAGATCGTCTCGGCGAAGCCGCGGGCGCCGCCCGGGAGCAGCTGGAGTTTCGCGACGGAGTAGACGCCGTCGGCCTCGGTCCAGGTCACGGCCTGGGTGCCGGTCGAGGTCTCGTGGTAACCAGCCGCGCGGGCGCCGTCGCCGGAGATCGAGGTGGCCAGGCTGGCGCCGGTCGCGTCGGCGGGCAGCGCGAGGGCTTGCACGGAATAGGCGCCGCCGGGAGAGCCGCGCCAGATCGCGGCGGAGGGAGCGGGGCCGCTTTGGCCGACGAGGCGGAAGCCGTTGGCGGAGCCCGAGGCGATAAAGGTTTCCGACGCGGCGGAGCCGAGGCGCGGGAGAACGGAGGCCGAATAGGCGCCGGTCTGGCCGAAGCGGCTCCAGAGCACGGGCACGTGGTTGTTGTCACCGGCGTCGGTCAGGGAAAGCGCGGCATAGCCGGCGAGGAGCGACGCGTCGGCGGAGATCCAGCGCAGTTCGCCGCCCGCGGCCCCGGCGGGCAGCGCCGGCGAGACGGGCGGGGCGTAGGCGTCGGAGCCTTTGGACCAGACGACGGGCATGGAGCCCCAGAAGTCCTGCGCGTTGCCGGCGACGGTGCCGTTGTCGGCCATGCTTGCCGCGTAATCGTAGCCGTCCTCGGCGAACGTGGGCAGCAGGCGCAGCGCGGCGGCCGAGGCGAGGGCGGGGGCAAGGGACAGACCGAGCAGGGCGACGGCGGAGTGGACGGCTTGGGTGCGCATGAAAAAGCGCTGCCGCCCGAAAGGACCGGGCGCAGGCCTGAAACGCCGCCGGGGCGATCTTTGACCCGGATTTGGAAATTCTCCCTAGGGAACGCGCGAGTCGATTCCCTAGGGACGCGGAGCCTGAGGGCGGCGCGGCGTTTGCCGGCGATCAACGCAGGCGGATCGAGTGGCGTCGCTCGGACGTATGGCCGAGATCGAGGTGCAGGGTGTCGGCGGGGAGCCAGTCGGCGACTTCCTCCGGCCACTCGACGGCGACCCACCACGGCGGGTTCAGGAAGTCGTCGATCATGAGGTCCTCGAGGGCGCGGCCGCCGTCGAGGCGGTAGGCGTCGACATGCACGAGGGTTTTTCCCGCGCCGCGGTGGAGGGCGAGGATGGCGAAGGTGGGACTCGTCACCGATTCTTGGATACCGAGCCCGCGGGCGAGCCCCTGCACGAAGGTGGTTTTTCCCGCGCCGAGATCGCCGTGGAGGGCGAGCACGGCGCCGGGCGGGAGCGCGGCGGCGAGGCGCGCGGCGAGGGCCTGCGTCTCTTCCGCCGACGAGGTGGCGACGCCCGCCCGCAGCTCAGTGAAAATGCTCGAATCCATGGTAGGCGGAGAGATCGATCGCGCCGAGATCCGCGGGAGCGGCCGCGGAGGGGGCGAACTGGCCGACGACGGTGAGGGGCAGGCGCGGGAAGGCGCGGCGCCAGGCGGCGAGGAGTTTTTGCGCTTCGGCGGGCGTGGCGCGGAGCGCGAGCAGGAGCTCGTAGTCCTCGCCGTCGGTGAGCGCGCCGCGCAGGTCTACGCCTGGCTGGCGCGGGAGGAGTTCTCCAAACAGAAGCGGCCGCGCTCCGGCCGGGGTGATGGAGTGGATGTCTTTCGCGAGGCCGTCGCTGAGATCCATGACCGCGGCGACCTCGGGACGGCGGGCGAGCCATTGGCCCTCGGCGAGGCGCGGCGTGAAGGAGTGATGCCGGCCGCTGAGCAGGCTGCCGCCGAGGCGGCCGGTGACGGCGATGAAGTCGCCGATCCGCGCGCCGGAGCGGGTGAGGGCGCGCGCGCCGGGCGCGGTGGTCTCGCCGAGGAGCGTGAGCGTGGCGACGAGGCCGCCGTGGTGGGTGGCGAGATCGCCGCCGACGAGCGGCACGCCGAAGCGGCGGGCGTCGGCGGCGAGACCGCGGTAGAAGGCCTCGAGCCAGTCGAGGCGAGTGCGCGGATCGAGGGCGAGGGCGAGCACGGCGGCGCGGGGCCGGCCGCCCATGGCGGCGATGTCGCTCAAGTTGCGGCGAAGGAGCTTGCGGCCAACGGCGCGGGGCGGGACGGCGGCGTCGAAATGCTCGCCGAAGATGACCGGGTCCACGGTGACCAGCGTGGCCGGGGCGACTTTGGCGGAGCGGGACGCGGTGCGCGGCGCCAAGGTGGCGGGGAGCACGGCGCAGTCGTCGCCCATGCCGACGGGGGCGGCGGGCGCGGCGGCGCCTAGCCAGCGGCGGATGCGCGCGAGCAGTTTTTGTTCGCCGAGGGCGGCGATGGTTTCGGCGGGTTTTTCGGAGAAAGGGTTCACGCGGAGATGCCGGCGAGGAGGAGCGCGACGGAATTCAGGTTGAAGAGCGCGTGGGCGAGCATCGGCACGGCGGGGTGGCCGTAGTGTTCGTAACCGAGCGCGAGGACGACGGCCAGGGCCGCGAGCGGACCGAGGGCGGAGACGTAGCCATGCACGCCGGCGAAGACGATCGCAGGGAGGAGCAACGCGATGGCACGCGGGGCGCGTCCGCGCAGCCAGCGGAAGAGGCCGACGCGAAAGGCGAGTTCCTCGGTGAGCGGAGCGAGAAGGACCACCATGGCGATGAGAAGAACGAGGGAGAACGGGTCGTTGATTTCGCGGAAGAGCGTGACGAGGTCCTGCGGCGGAGCGTCGACGCCGCACCATTTGATAAAGCTCTGCCACAGGATCGTGGTCGGGACGACGGCGAGGAGGCCGGTCAAAAAGGTGAAGAACCCTCCGCGGAGAATGCGTGCGAGCGGGAGCGTCGGGTGGGGCGGGACGGGTGTCAGAGGGGGCGGACGGCGGTCAGGGCGCAGGTGCCAAAACCAAACGTGGCCAAGGCCCGCGAGAAGGCCGATTTGAAAGCCGGCTCCGCTGAGTATGCCGGATATGCCGCCGCCGCCGGATTCGTGGGAAGGGAGAAGGCGCTGGCAGGCGAAGGCGGTGGCGACTTGGAAAGCGACGGCGCCGCCGAAGGCGAAGGCGATCGCGAGGAAGAGTTCGCTGGGGCGAAATTCGGAGGGCGGCAGCGGAGCGGGGTCCGCTCCGAGAAAACGCGGGAGCAGAAGGCGTCGCCGGGCGATGAGCAGGCCCAGGCTGAAAAGCAGAAGCAGGCTCTCGAGCACGAGGAGCGGAGCGAGCAGAGGCGAACTGGCGGTGTCGGGAAGGGCGGGCACGGGAGGGAGAGCGAAAAGCGCGACGACGAGCTTGGCGAGCGCGGGAGCGGTGGACGGGAGG
>CBIHRE010000412.1:0-4963 GCA_966212385.1 uncultured Akkermansia sp.
CGGGTGCGGGTGAAGGTGAGCGGGGTGGCGATGCCTTCGCCGGTGGTGGTGGCGATGGAGTAGTTGAGGTAGCCCTCGCCGCCCAGGCCGAGGCCGGCGACGGAGGCGCCGTTCTTGACGAAGAGCGTGGTGTCGAGGGTGCGGGCCATCTGCGACATGTGCTCGACGTTGAGCGAGTGGAGGATGGCGGAGTGCTTGTAGCCGTGCTCGCTCTTGAGCGCGGCGGCGACGGCGTCGTTGAAGGTTTTGACGCGCACGACCGGGATCATGGGCATCATCTGCTCCTCCATGACGAAGGGGTGGTCGAGGTCGGTCTCGGCGAAGAGCATCGGGCAATCGGCGGAGACGGTCGCGCCGGCGTGCTGGGCGAGGACGGAGGCGTCGGCGCCGACGAGCTTGCGGTTGAGCACGGGGTGCGAGCAGCCGCCGGCGTCCTTTGCGGTGGTGAAGGCGACGTTGGTCAGGCGTTCGAGCTGGGCGCCGGTGAGCTTGGCGGCGCCGGCGCGGGCGAGCTCGTTGAGGAAACGCTCGGCGCAGGATTCGAGGACGAAGACCTGTTTTTCGCCGATGCAGAGCAGGTTGTTGTCGTAGCTCGCGCCCTTGATGATGTCGGCGGCGGCCTTGGAGAGGTTGCCGGTGCCGTCGACGACGACGGGCGGATTGCCGGGGCCGGCGCAGACGGCGCGCTTGCCGGACTTCATCGCGGCGGCGACGACGCCGGGGCCGCCGGTCACGCAGAGCATGCGGACGGGTTCGGCGGCGCAGAGGGCGTTAAAGGTGTCGAGCGTGGGCTCGGCGAGGGTGCAGACGAGGTGCTCGATGCCGAGGGAGGCGTGGATGGCCTCGTTGATCGCGCGGACGGCGAGCGCGGCGACCTTGGCGCCGCCCGGGTGCGGGTTGAAGACGACGGCGTTTCCGGCCGCGACCATCGAGACGATGTTGCCGCAGATGGTGGGCACGGAGTGCGTGACCGGCGTGATGGCGCCGATGATGCCGAAGGGGGTGTGCTCCTCGAGGGTGATGCCGTGGTCGCCCGAGAGCGCGTAGGGCCGCAGCCACTCGATGCCGGGCACGAGCTTCACGATCTGCAGCTTCTCGACCTTATGGGTGAGGCGGCCGATCTTGGTTTCCTCGAACTCGATGCGGCCCCACTCGACGGCGTTTTTCTCCGCGAGGGTTTTGACGATCTCGATGACCTTGGCGCGGCCCTCGAGCCCGAGGGGCTGGAGCTGGCGGAAGGCCTGGTGCGCGGCGGCGCAGGCGGCGGCGACATCGGTGAAGACGCCGAAGCGGCCCTCGCGGCGCGAGGCCACGACGGCGGGCGCGGCGCAGGCGGCCGGGGCGGCGGCGGGCGCGCCGGAGAGGTTGCGCACGACCTGGTCCACGATGGCGCGTAGAGTGGTCTCGTCGATTTGGAGGGAGGGGGACATGGCGGAAGGCTGTTTAGGTGGAACGCGTTGACCTCAACGCGTTGCGGCGAAGCCGCCTCAAACCAGCGCGTTGGGGACAACGCGCTCCACCTTGGGCCTGGTGTTCATCAGGCGGGCGGGTGGATGCGGCGGTTGAGGACGTCGACGCTGTCGACGATGCCGATGACGGCGGCGTCGATGGGGAGGGTTTTCATGCCGTCGGCGGCGCGGGCGGAGCTGCCTTGGCAAAAGAGCACGATCTCGTCGCGTCCGGCGCCGAGGGCGTCCACGGCGACGACGGTGTTGCTGCCGGGGCGGAGGCGCGCGGGGTCGGACTCGTCGACGACGAGCGGACGCAGGAGGAGGAGTTTGCGGCCGTTCATGGCCGCGTCCTTCTTGGTCGCAACGACGTGGCCGATGACGCGGGCGAGGAACATAAGAGCGTGGAGCTAGGAGTAGGGAGCGAGGAGCTAGAAAGGCGTGCCCGGCGGTCGCGCCCTACCTCGGAGGTTTATTTCTTCGCGGCCGGAGCGGAGGCGGGCGCCGGGGCGGCCTTGGGGAGAATGTTCGCGACGTCGGCGTGCGGGCGGGCGATGACCTGCACGGAGACGACCTCGCCGACCTGCTTGGCGGCCTGGGCGCCGACGTCGACGGCGGCCTTCACGGCGGCGACGTCGCCGGTGACGATGGAGGTGACGAGGGCGTTGCCGACCTGCTTCATCGGGCCGACGAGCGTGACGTTGGCGGACTTGAGCATGGCGTCGGTGCCGGTGATGAGCGCGGTGAGACCGCGGGTTTCGAGGAGGCCGAGGGCTTGGGACATGGTGGGATGGAGTTGAAAGGTTAAGGAGCAGGGAGAACGGAGCTAGGAGCAGGGAGCTGAGGCAGGGGCGGGGGTGCCGAAGCTGGGGCTCGGCTCCTTGCTCCATGCTCCCTGCCCCTTGCTCAACAGGAGGCGGCGCGCCTCGCGGGCGACGACGAGCTCCTCGTTGGCGGGGATGACGAAGACCTTGGTGGTGGAGTCGCAGCAGGTGAGGTCGGTCTCGACCGGCGAGACGTCGTTGCGGCGCTGGTCGAGGATGAGGCCCATGCGGGGGAGGCCGGCGCACACCGCCTCGCGCACGTAGACGTCGTGCTCGCCGATGCCGCCGGAGAAGACGAGGGCGTCGCAGCCGCCCATCTCGAACCAGAAGGCGCCGACCCAGTGGCGGATGGACTGGACGAAGCACTCCATGGCGACCTCGGCGCGGCGGTCGCCGGATTTGGCGGCGGCGCGGATGTCGCGCATGTCGTTGCTCACGCCGGAAAGGGCGAGGAGTCCGCTTTCCTTCGTGAGTTGGCGCTCGATCTCGGCGATGGAGAGGCCGAGCTTGCGGTGGATGAAGGGGATGGCGGCGGAGTCGAGTTCGCCGACGCGGTTGTTCTGCGGGAGACCGGACTGCGGGCTGAGGCCCATGCTCGTGCCGATGGCGACGCCGTCCATCGTGGCGGTGACGGAGCTGGAGCCGCCGAGATGGCAGGAGATGATGCGTAACGGGGCTCCGGATACGGGGCGCGGGCCGGACTGGTAGAGCCCGCGGGTGATCTCGGCGACGTCGGGGCGGTCGAGAAGCTCGGCGGCGCGCTCGGCGGAAAACTTGTGGCTGGCGCCGTGGAACCCGTAGCGGCGCACGCCGGCCTTATACCAGGCCTCGGGCACGGCGTAGCGGTGGGTGCGCTCGGGGAGCCACTGGTAGAAAGCGGTCTCGAAGAGCGCGACGCGGCGCACGGCGGGAAGCTTTTCCCGGAAGCGGCGGATGCCGGCGGCGTAGGGCGGGTTGTGCGCGGGGGCGAGGTCGGCGCTGTCGAGGAGCGCCTGCTCCACGCGCTCGTCGGCCTCGACGCAGCCGGTGAGGGCGCCGCCGAAGACGGTCTTGAACGCGACCGCGTCGAGATCGGCGCCGGAGGAGAGTTTGCCCTCGGCCTTGAGCGCGGCGAGGCAGTCGTCGATCGCCTGGCCGTGATCGGTCACGCGCTCGTAGCGGCCCTTCGCAACGGCGTCGGCTTGCGAGCCGTCGAAGCGGAAGAGGCGATATTTGAACGAGGTGGAACCGAGATTGGCGACGAGGATGTTCATGGCGGGGAGGACCGGAACGGGTTGCGCGGGCGGGTGGAGGAAAGGGATGGGGACGGCGGCAGGGGAAACCGCCGTCCCGGTTGACGGGTGAGCGTCACGACTCGCTCGCCCGAAAGTGAGGAACGGAGGCGCCGCTCAGGCGGCGGGCGCGGCGAGCCACTTGCCGAGGCCGGCGAGCTCGTCGTGCGGGCGCGGGATGACCTGCACGGAGATGACTTCGCCGATGCGCTTGGCGGCCTCGGCGCCGGCGTCGACCGCGGCCTTCACGGCGGCGACGTCGCCGCGGAACATGGCGGCGACGTAGCCGCTGCCGACGGCTTCGTAGCCGGTCATGGTGACGTTGGCGGACTTGAGGGCGGCGTCGGCGGCCTCAAGGAGGGTGATGTAACCTTTGGTTTCGATGATACCGAGGGCGAGTTGGGCCATGGCGGGGAAGGGGTCGAGGTGGACGAGGACGGGGAGATTTAAGGGGCCGGAGCGCGCGGGACGCGGCGGCCCGGGTTGGTGTTTTTTAGAGACCCGCCTGCTTGAGCAGGTCGGCGTGCGGGCGGGGAATGATGTGCGAGGCGACGAGTTCGCCCACGCGCTTGGCGGCCTCGGCGCCGGCGTCGACCGCGGCTTTCACGGAGCCGACGTCGCCTTTGACGATGACGGTGATGAGGCCGCCGCCGATTTGGACGGTGCGCACGAGCTGGACGCTCGCCGCCTTGACCATGGCGTCGCTGGCTTCGACGGAGCCGACGTAGCCGCGGGTTTCGATCATGCCGATGGAATCACTCATGGGAGACTTGGGTTGGGATTTTTTTTGGACGGAGGTTTGAAAAATTCGGGGGCCGGGCGGGAGGAGGTGACGCGATGGTGTCACCTAACCAAGGCCACCGGCACGCCGGGCCCGAGGCCGCAGGCGTTGCCCTCGTCGGTGTCGATGTGCACCTCGAGCTTGAAGTCCTTGTGCACGCGCACGAGGAGCCGGTCGAAAGTCATGCCGAGGTCGCCGCCGACGCGGAGCTTCATGAAGTCGCCCTGCTTGACCTTGTAGAAGGCGGCGTCGTCCGGGTGCATGTGGACGTGGGGCGCGGCGCGGATCACGCCCTGCTCGAGCTCGAGGAAACCGGCGGGGCCCATCAGCATGCAGCCGGGCGTGCCTTGGATGTTGCCCGACTGGCGCACCGGGATGTCGAAACCGAGGGCGATGGAGTCGGTGTAGGCGAGCTCGACCTGGTTGAGGTCGCGGCAGGGACCGAGGATGCGAAGATTCGAGATCACGCGGCTGCGCGGGCCGATCAGCGTGACGGACTCGTGCGCGGCGTATTGGTCTTTCTGATATAGCCACTTCATCGGCGTGAGCGTGCGGCCCATGCCGAAGAGCGTCTCGACCGCCGCGGGCGTCAGGTGGCAGTGGCGGGCGCTGACGTTGACCAAAAGGGGATTCGGCGCG
>CBIHRE010000413.1:0-4953 GCA_966212385.1 uncultured Akkermansia sp.
GGGCCGCGCGCGACACGCCGGTGCTCATCCTGACGGCGCGCGACACCACCGAGGACCGCGTGCGCGGGCTCGACGCCGGCGCGGACGACTATCTCGTGAAACCCTTCGAGCTGGCGGAGCTGCTGGCGCGGGTGCGCGCCCTCGGCCGGCGCGGGCGGGGGCGCGCCCGCGCGGAGCTGGAGGCCGGCGAGGTGCGGCTCGATCCGGCGACGCGCCTGGTGACGCGCGGCGGCGATCCGGTGCCGCTCACCGCCCGCGAGTATTCGCTTCTCCACTACCTGTTGCTGCGCCGGGGCGAGGTGTTGAGCCGGGCCTCGCTGCACGAGGCGGTCTTCGACGAGACCGACGACTCGCTCTCGAACGTGATCGACGTCCACGTCGCCGCGCTCCGGCGCAAGCTCGGCGCGGGGCTGATCGAGACCCGCCGCGGGCACGGCTACGTCATCCCATGAGCCGGCGTCTTCCCGCGTTTTTCCGCTCGCTGCGCTGGCGGGTGCAGGCCCTGCACGGGCTGCTGCTCGCCGCGGTCCTGGCGGGGCTGGGCGTGGCGGCCTGGCGGGTCGAGGCGCGCGCGCGGATGGAGCGGCTCGACGACTCGATCCAGAGCCTCGCCTTCGATGTCAACTCGACCACCCGGCGCAGGCCGATGCGGGCGGAGGACGCCCGGGCCCGGCCGCCCTCCCGGCCGATACCCCGGATCGAGGATGTCTTTACCGACCGGGAGATCGCCCGCGGCTACTATTACGTGATCTGGCGCAAAAACGACGAACCGCGTTTCACCGCCTCGCCGAACGCCCCCGCGGACCTGCCCCTCCCGCCGGAGGTTCACCAAGGCCGCCGCACGCGCGGCGACTATCGCGAGTCCTTCGTCAGCCCCAACCCCGGGGACTACGCGCTTGTCGGGATTTCGCTCGTGGGCGAACGCGCGGAGCAACGTCGCCTCGCTTGGAAAATCGCCGCGGCCGGCGCCGGGCTTTGGGGCGCGGTGATGGCGGCCGGCTGGTGGCTGGTGGGCCGGGCGCTGCGACCGGCGCGGGCGATCGCGGAGGCGGCGGAGCGCATCGCCGGCGGAGATCTTTCCCGACGCATCGAAGCGGTGGACGCGTCGGACGAGCTCGGACGCCTGGCCACGGTGTTGAACTCCACCTTCGCGCGTCTCGAGGCGGCCTTCGCGCGCCAAGGCCGCTTCACGGCGGACGCGGCCCACGAGCTGCGCACTCCGGTGGCGACCATCCTCACCCAAGCCCAGGCCGCGCTGGCCTCGGAGGAGCTTTCGCCCGAGCAACGCGAGTCTTTCGAGGCCTGTGAGCGCGCGGCGCGGCGGATGCGTTCTTTGATCGAGTCTCTGCTCGCGCTGGCCCGTCTCGACGCGGGGCAGGACGCCCGCAGGCGGGAGCCGGTCGATCTGGCCAAACTGGCTTCGGAAGCGGCGGCGGCCCTCGCCCCGCAGGCCGTGGCGCGAGGGATCAAGGTCCGGCTGGCGACGGAGCCGGCCCCGCTCGAGGGCGACTCCGCCCGGCTGGCCCAGGTCGCGGACAACCTCATCGGCAACGCCATCCAGCACAACCGCGAGGGCGGCGAGGTGAGCATCGAGACGCGGATCGCAGGCGGTCGCGCGGAGCTGATCGTGACCGACAAAGGGCCTGGCATCGCCGCCGAACATCTGCCGCATATCTTCGAACGCTTTTACCGCGCCGATCCTGCACGCGGCGGCGGCCGCAGCGGCTTGGGGCTGGCGATTTCCAAGGCTGTGGTCGAGGCGCATGGAGGCGAAATCACCGCGGCGAGCACCCCGGGGCTGGGCGCGGTCTTCACGGTGCGTTTGCCCCGCGTTTGATGCGGGCTTTGCCGTGGTCGTGGTCTGGCGGGCCGGGGGTTCCCCGCCGGGGTAAAATCTCGTTGCCGCCGGCTCTCCGGGCGGGCTTTGCTGCTCGTTTACGCCATTCGTTCCCCTTCCCGCCATGAAGCACACTCACCACTGCGCCCAGCTCACCGCCGCCGATCTCGGCGCCACCGTCTCGCTCGTCGGCTGGGTCGATTCCATCCGCGACCACGGCGGCATCCTCTTCATCGACCTCCGCGACCGGAAGGGCGTCACGCAGGTGAAATTCGACCCGCAGGACCACGCCGAGCTCGCCGCGCAGGCCGCCACGGTGAAGCCTGAGTCCGTCATCGCCATCACCGGCAAGGTCGTCGCCCGTCCCGAAGGCACCACGAACGCCAACCTCCCCACCGGCGCGATCGAGATCTCGGCCACCGCGCTCGTCATCCACAACATCTCCGACACGCCGCCCTTCCCGCTGACCGACGCCGGTGGCGACAAGGTCAACGAGGACCTCCGTCTCACCTACCGCTACCTGGACCTGCGCCGTCCGAAGATGCGCAAGAACCTCCAGGTTCGCCACAAGGCCACCAAGGCCATCCGCGACTACTTCGACTCGCAGGAGTTCATCGAGGTCGAGACGCCCGCGCTCTTCAAATCCACGCCCGAAGGGGCGCGCGAATACCTCGTGCCCTCGCGCATCCACGCCGGCCAGTTCTACGCGCTCTCGCAGTCGCCCCAGCAGTTCAAGCAGATCCTCATGGTCGCGGGCGTGGAGCGCTATTTCCAGATCGCCCGCTGCTTCCGCGACGAAGACTTGCGCGCCGATCGCCAGATGGAGTTCACCCAGGTGGACGTCGAGGCCTCGTTCATCGACCGCGAGGACGTGTATCGCATCTTCGAAGGCATGGTGAAGAAGGTCTGGCGGGAAGTGCTCGGAACCGAGCCCGCCACGCCCTTCCTGCGGATGCCCTTCCACGAGGCGATGAACCGCTTCGGCGTCGACAAGCCCGACATGCGCTTCGGCATGGAGCTCACCGACCTCTCGGAAACCTTCCGGAACTCCGCGTTCAAGGTCTTCCAGGCGACCGTCGCCGGCGGCGGTGTGATCAAAGCGATCAACGCCAAGGGCCTCGCCGACCTCACGCAGGGCGAGCTCAAGAACCTCGAGGACATCGCGAAGAGCCTCGGCGCGAAGGGCCTCGCCTTCATCAAATGCGAAGGCGGCGAGTGGAAGTCGCCCATCGTGAAATTCTTCTCCGACGCCGAGAAGACCGCGCTCACCGCGCAGCTCGGCATCGCGGACGGCGACGTGGTGTTCTTCGCCGCCGCGCCTTGGGAAAAAGCCTGCGCCATCCTCGGCCGCATCCGTCTCGAGGCCGCGCAACTGCTCGTGAAGCGCGGCAAGATGGAGATCCGTCACGATGACTGGAAATTCCTGTGGGTGGTCGACTTCCCGCTCATGACTTACGACGAGGACGCCAAGCGATTCCTCGCCACGCATCACCCCTTCACCGCGCCCGTCGCGGAGGATTTGCCCCTGCTCGAGACCGCGCCCGAGAAGGTCCGCGCCAGCACTACGACCTCGTGCTTAACGGCATGGAGCTTGGCGGCGGATCGATCCGCATCCACCAGCCCGCGGTGCAGGAGAAGGTTTTCAAGGACGTGCTCAAGATCCCGGCCGATGTGGTCGAGAGCCGCTTCGGCTACATGCTCAAGGCCTTCACCTACGGCGCGCCCCCCCACGGCGGCATCGCCTTCGGTCTCGACCGCATGTGCGCGCTGCTCTGCGGCACCACGAGCATCCGCGACGTGATCGCCTTCCCGAAGACGCAGAAGGGCCAGGACCTCATGGCGCAGTCGCCCACGCCGGTGACCGAGAAGCAGCTCAAGGAGCTGCACATCGCGGTCGTCGCGCCCGAAGTGGTCACGCCCGCCGCCCCCGCCGCTCCGGCGGCGAGCTGAGTTCGCCTGAAGATATCGTTTCACTTCGGCCCGCCGCGCGCCCGTCGCCGGCGGGTTTTCGTTTGTATTTGGTTTGTGGTGACGCCGACGTGCGTTCGCGGCCTGCCGGACCGTTCATGATGCCAGGTTGGTTCATGAAATCTTTTTGGCGGCGGGTGGGCGGACCGGCGCCGGAGCTCATTGGCACAACGCGTGCTTTCCGCGGCCCGAGCGCCTGCCGGGAGACGTCAGGCGGGCTCGATCAACAACCTACCAACCACACTACGCTATGAAGTCCTGGTCCAAGCCCCTCGGCGGGCTGCTGAAACTGACGGGTGTCCTCGCGCTGGGCGCGCTTGCCGCGACCTCGTATGGGCAAACGGCCGCGCCCGCCGCCACCGCCGCGGCGACGGTTCCGGCCGCGCCCGACATCTCCTCCTTTAGCTCGCTGCGCATCGGTTTGGACACGGTCTGGGTGCTGCTCGCCGGCATGCTCGTGTTCTGGATGAACGCCGGGTTCGCGCTGGTTGAATCGGGCCTCTGTCGCGCGAAGAACTGCGTGAACATTCTTTCGAAGAACTTCATCGTCTTCGCCCTCTCCACGATCTCCTTCTACGTGGTCGGCTGGGGCCTGATGTTCGGCGACGGCAACGGCTTCTTCGGCACCTCCGGTCTCTTCTTCGTGAGCGGCGCGGACAACTCGCCCGCCCTCGGCGAGGCCTATATGTCGATGAACCCTTTCTCGACCGCCAAGTATGAAGGCGTTTACGGCGCCATCAATTGGACCCCGGTCCCGCTCTGGGCGAAGTTCTTCTTCCAGCTGGCCTTCGCCGGCACCGCCGCGACGATCGTCTCCGGCGCGGTCGCCGAGCGCATCAAGTTCCTCGCGTTCATCGTGTTTTCGCTCGTGCTCGTGGCCTTCATCTACCCGATCACCGGGCACATGATCTGGGGCGGCGGTTATCTTGCGGCGAACAACTTCCGCGACTTCGCGGGCTCCTCCGTCGTTCACTCGGTGGGTGGCTGGGCCGCGTTGGCAGGCATCATCGTGCTCGGACCTCGCATCGGCAAATTCAAGGACGGTCGCGTGAATCCCATCCCCGGCCACAGCATGACCTCCGCCGCCCTCGGCGTGTTTGTCCTCTGGCTCGGCTGGTTCGGCTTCAACCCGGGCTCCACCATGGCGG
>CBIHRE010000414.1:0-4949 GCA_966212385.1 uncultured Akkermansia sp.
ACGTGGTAGGGCGACGAGAGAAGCTCTTGGCGGACCCGGTCGAACGAATCGGCCGAGGTGGGATCGGGCACGGCGACCTCCAGTATCTCCGGAGCGAGCGGAAGCGGGGAGACGTCGAAGCCGGCGGCGCGCAAGGCCGCGACCGACGAGTCCGGTGTATTGGTGGCGGGGATACCGACCAAGAGCCGCGAGGCGGTCATGATCTTTTCGTCGATCAGCTTGGGTTCGACCTTCTCCGACACAAGGGAGGGCGCCCAGGATTGTTCCAAGCGGACGAGCGGGTGTTTCAGCCCGGTTTGGAACCAGGTGATTCGCCGGCTTAGCCCGTGATCGTCGACCGGGAAGGTGTGCTCGGCCACGACGCGGGCGGCGCCAAGCCGTTCCGCCCACCGGTCGCGCGAAGCGGACGGATCTTTTTCACGACGGGATGAGGCGCCAGATGAAGGCGTTTCGTCCGGATCATTTGTCGCGACGATAGCGGTTGGTGCGGGCGTGACCGGCGAGGATGGGGTGGTCGCCGCAGGATTGGAGGCCGGGCCGGATAACTTGCGCGGCGTGTTGTCGCGAAACGCGAAAATGCCGAGAAGAAGCAACGCGGCGACAACGAGATACCGGGGCAACAGACGGTGCAGCATCTGTTCACCGTGGATAGGCTCCGAATACCGTGCAACGGTAACCGTTTACATTTTTTAAACGGATTCCGGGGCGGGCTGTTTTGCCAGTGGACGACGGGCGAGACGGGTGGGACGAACTCCGATCCTAGGAGCGAGCGGCCGCCTATGGCGCGGCGTCGGCGGTCGCCGCGCGGCGGGCGTCGACGGCCCAGCCGTAGACCTCGGCGTATTTGCGGGCGCTGACATTCCACGAGAAATCCTGCGCCATGCCGCGGAGGCGGAGGGCGTGGAGCTCATCGGGGCGGTCGTAGTAGGTGGCGCAGGCCCAGCCGATGGTGTTGTAGAGGGCGGGCGCGGTGGCGTCCTGGAAGCGGAAGCCGGTGCCGTTGTCCTTGCCCTCGGCGAACTGCGCGACGGTGTCGATGAGACCACCGGTGGAGCGGACGATAGGCGCGGTGCCGTAGCGCATCGCATACATCTGGGTGAGGCCGCAGGGCTCGGCGCGGCTGGGCATGACGAAGAAATCCGAGCCGGCCTGGATGAGGTGCGAGAGGGAGTTGTCGTAGCCGACGTGGACGCCGACGCGGCCGGGGAAGGCCTCGGTGGCCCAGCGGAAGGTCTGCTCGAGACCGGGGTCGCCCGCGCCGAGGAGGGCGAACTGCACGTGCATGCGCGGCACGATGTGCGGCAGCGCCTCGGCGAGGAGATCCAAGCCTTTCTGGCTGGCGAAGCGGGAAACGACTCCGAAGACGGCGATGTGCGGGTCTTCTGCGATGCCGAGGCGTTTTTGGAGGGCGGCTTTGGCGGCCGCCTTGCCCGCGGCGAGGGAGCGCGGATCGTAGGGGCGCGGGAGGTGTTTATCCATCGCCGGGTTCCACGCGGCGGCGTCGATGCCGTTGAGGATGCCCACGAGGTCGGCGGCGCGAAAACGGAGCACCTGGTCGAGGCCGAAACCGCCGGCGGGGGTCTTGATCTCCTCGGCGTAGGTGGGGCTGACGGTGGTGAGCTTCGTGGCGTGGTAGAGTCCCGCCTTCATCATGTTGACCGCGCCGACGCTCTCCAGGCTGTCGGGGCGGAACTCGGAGGGCGGGAGATGGGCGAAATCGACGACGCGCCGGTCGGAGTAGCCTTGGTGCTCTAGATTGTGGATAGTGAAGACGGAGGCGGTTCGCCCGAGCGGGGTGTTGCGCAGCGTGGTGTTGAGCAGCACGGGCAGGAGGCCGGTGGTCCAGTCGTGGGCGTGCACGACGTCGGGAATCCAGCCGAGTTGGAGGCAGAGATTCAGCGCGCCGCGGCAGAGGAAGGCGAAGCGCAGGTCGTTGTCCGGAAAGTTGCCCCAGGGGCCGGCATAGACCTCCGGGCGCGCGAAGAACTCCTCGTGTTCAAGGGCGTAGACCGGGACCTTGGAGCCGGGGAGGACGGTTTCCCAAGTGCGGGCCCAGCGGGCTTCGGAACCGACGTCGACGCCGAGCGGCTCGGAACGGGCGTGCCAGGCGGAGTCGAGCTTGAGGCTGCCGTAGGCGGGGAAGACGACGCGGACATCATGCCCGAGGGCGGCGAGGGCCTTGGGGAGTGAGCCGACCATGTCGGCCAAGCCTCCCACTTTGACGAACGGCTCTACTTCGGGCGAAACGAAGAGGACTTTGAGCGGGACCACGGCGGGGGAGGAAAGCGGGACGCGCGGGAGAGCCGAGAAAAAACACGCGACTTGCGCAAATTGGCGGAGGCGCCGGGGACGCCTTGCGGGACGGGCTCCGAGGGGCTGCGACGGACGCGGCCGGAAAAGGAAACGCCCCGGACCGAGGAGAGCCGGGGCGGGATGCGATGCGTGGAAGTTCCGGACGGCCGAGAGGCGGACGCCTATGTGCTCATCTCACGTAGAGAAGCGTGGCGATGGCGGCGGGCCTTAAAAAGCTCGGCGCGGCGGTGAAGCGAACGGTCGAGTTTGTCGATGAGGAGATCGACGGCCTTGTAGGCATCTTCCGACGCCACGGTGGCCACAAGGTCGGGGCCGCTGATTTCGATGTGGCCTTTGGCGACGAAGACGGCGCGACCGCGCGTGTTGTCGTGTTCGAGGTCGATGCGGACACGGTCTATATCGGGGGCGTGGCGGAGAAGGCGTTCGGCTTTCGCGCCAAGCTTGTCGCGCAGGGCGTCGGTGAGGCTGAGGTGGATTCCGCGAAGGATAAGCTTCGCGCCGGTATCAGTAGAACGATTGTCAGTCATGCAACGATTCCGACCGGCGGCCCCCGAATCAGTGCCGTATAATGAGGCGGGGGATTTGGAGCCCGCTTCGGTTTGACGCGGCGGGCGCGCTCCTTTGCGCGATCAAAAACGAAGCGAGAGATTCACGCCGATACCGGCGGCTCCGGAGTCGTAATCGTAATCGGTGATGCCGCCCGAGGATTCGCGGAGGTCGTAGGCGGCGAAGGCGCGCGCGCTGCCCCAGTCGGCGAACGAATAGGAAACGGAAAGGCCGGCGGAGGCGGTGAGATCGTCGCGGTCCTGCGAGTTGAAGCCGCCTTCCTGCCAATGGAGGTAGTGGCCGTTAACAAGGCGCACGGACGGCGACAGGGTCCACGGGCCTTGGATGGCGTAGAGCGCGGCGTCGATGGAGACGTCCACGCGGTCGTTGCGATCATCCCGGTAGGCGAAAAAAGCGGGGACGTCGTGGAGGGATGTCTTCGTGTCGGCGTAGGAGAGGCCGAGGCCAGTGGTGGCGAGCAAATGCTCGGAGAGGCGGGTGAGCTTGCGGAGCGAGAGGGCCGGGACGGTGCTGCGGTAGATCAGCTCTTGGGAAGGGGAATCCTTGATCGAGTAGAGCGAGCCGACGGTCAGCGACGCGGTGGCTTCCCAACCGCGGCCCCAGCGATAGGCGGCGGCGAGGGGCAGCGAGTAGCTTTCGAAATCCAGGTCTTCGATGGTGGAGCTGGAAGTGGCCAGGCCGTGGTGGTTGCGCTGCCAGACGAGATCCGCGGAGAAGGAGAGGCGGCCTTCGCCGACGACCACGGGATAGGTGTCGATGCTTGCGGCAAGCGTGGTGGTGGAGACGAGCGCGCCGGTGTCGCTCGCCGCGTTGCCATCCGGAACGAGGAAGACGTTGGAGGTGGCGTAGAGTTGTTCGTCGAAAGACGCGGAGACGCGGAAGGGGAGCCGGCGGGGCTCGGCGACGCGCTGGATGCCGGCGTCGCTACCGGCGCCGGGCGACGCGGGGGCGGCGTCCGGCCCGCCGGGCGCGGGGGGACGCGGGGGCGGCTTCCGGGGAAGGGACGGGCGCGGAAGCGGCGGGGGCGCCTTGGTTGGCCCGGTCGATGATCGAGGTGCTTTGCGCGGCGAGGGGGAGCGCGGTGGCGAGGGCGGTGGCGAGAGCGAGTGAGCGGGACATGGCGGTGCGACGGAGGGAAGGCGGGAAAGGGCGCGACGGTTTATTGGTCATTCGACGGGGGGAGCACGGGCGGGGGCGTGTAGGTCGGGCGGAGCGCGGGGGTTTGCAGTGTGCCGATGACGATGTTGCCTCGGGAGTGCTGGTCGAAGCTGGCCTCGTCGAACATCACGTTGTTGGCGCCGCCGTAGGAGACGTTGTAGAGGAAGTTGACGCGGCCGGGCATCGAGGTGCCGTCGAAGTTCGGGTAGCGGTTGTTCGTGCCCATGCCGCCGAGCTTGGAGTTGAGCGCGACGACGGAGCCTTCGGGGAAGTCGAGGTTGGCGAGGTTGATGGTGGCGGCCTCGATGGTGATGGCGCGCACTTGGGCGGAGAAGCTGACACCGTTGAGGTCGACGAGCGAGGAGGCGCGCAGGTAGATGTCCTTGCCGGCGGGGACCGCGAAGGTGGCGCCGCCGAACTCGCCGCCGGTGTAAACCGCGAGGCGACGCACGGCGCCGACGTGCAGGTCGTCGGGCGAGGTGAAGGCGACGTTGTAGGCGGTGTGGTCGTATCCCGGGTCGGAGGCGAAGAAGAAGCTGCGGCCGGCGAAGCTCTGGTAGCTGACGTAGGGCTCGAGCTGGCGTGTGGCGGCGCGGACGTCGCCGGAGAGTTCGGAGTAGGCTTGGAGGAGGCGGTTGAGGCCGTCGCGGTCGGCGATGAAGAGGCCGTCGCGACTGTTGCCTTCTTTCACGATGCCGAGTTCGCGGAGCGTGAAGCGCTGGGTGTCGGAGAGCCCGCCGACGAAGCCGAGGAAGCTTTGCAGATCGGCGAGGGAGGGCGGCGTCTCGTTGGAGAAGGCGCCGAGCAGGGCATCGGTCGCGGGGGGGGGGGGCAGGGGGGCGGGCGGCCGCCGGCGGCGGGGGGGGGGGGCCCCAACACCCCCGGGGGGGCCCCCCGCGGGCCCGCGGGGG
>CBIHRE010000415.1:0-4943 GCA_966212385.1 uncultured Akkermansia sp.
GACGGCCTCGACGGCTCGTCGGCGCGGAGGGCGGGCGGGGTGAAGGAGGCGGCGGCGAGGGCGGCGAGGGCGAGCAAACGGGCGCGACGGGAACGGCAGGAGCGGACGGTGGCGTTTTTCATGTGAGCGGAAGCGGTGGGCGTGTGTGGTGGTGTGAACGCTGCGCCGCCGCGTTTAGCGCGGGGTGTGCCACGCCGTGCTTCGGATAGGTTTAGTCTCTGTTAATGAGCGGATAAAAAATCTCGGAGGAGCGACGAGTTGGGCCGGGAAGCAGGTCGGTGGCGTCGCGGGTGTCGCGCGCGCGACATTTGCGACACTCGCGCGGAGTCAGCCCGCGGTGGTCTCGGCGAGGGCGCGGTAGATGCGCGTGCGGTGAACGCCGAGGATGCGGGCGGCCTCGGCGATGTTGCCGCCGGCCTGGGTGACGGCGCGGCGGATGAGCGTGCGCTCGGCGGCGTCGAGGTTGAGCGGCAGAGCCTCGTCGGCGGGCGGGAAGGGATTGGCCGACGCGGGACGAGGCGCGGGCGCGGCGGAGGCGGGCGGCGGTGCGGCGAGGAAGCGCAGATGCGAAGGCGCGAGGGGGCGGCCGCCGCTGGCGATGAGCGCGCTCTCGATGACGTTGCGCAGTTCGCGGACGTTGCCGGGCCAGGTGTGGGCGGCGAGGGCGGCGAGGGCCTCGGCGCCGATCGCGGGCGTGACGGGCAGGGCCATCTCGGAGGCGAAGTGCGCGATGAAGTGGGCGGCGAGAAGCGGGATGTCCTCGGGGCGTTCGCGCAGCGGGGGCACGCGCACGACGCTGCGCGCGAGGCGAAAATAGAGGTCCTGGCGAAACGCGCCGGCGGCGATTTTCGCCTCGAGGTGGGCGTTGGTGGCGGCGACGACGCGCACATCGACCTGGCGCTCGGTCGAGCCGCCGAGCGGGGTGATGCGGCCATCCTCGAGCACGCGGAGCAGCTTGGCCTGGAGGGCGGCGGGCATGTCGCCGATCTCGTCGAGGAAAAGCGTGCCACCGTGGGCGAGCTCGAAGTAGCCCTTGCGGTCGGCGCTGGCGCCGGTGAAGGCGCCTTTCACGTGGCCGAAGAACATCGATTCCATCAACTCGCCGGGCACGGCGACGCAGTTGACCGGGATGAAGGGGCCCTTGGCGCGCGCGCCGCCGAAGTGCAGGGCGCGGGCGACGAGCTCCTTGCCCGTGCCGCTTTCGCCGGAGAGGAGCACGCCGGTGCGGCCGAAGTTTTGCAGGCGCTCGACCTCGCGCAGGAGTTCGGCGAGGGCGCGGCTGCGGCCGACGAGGCCGGCGAGGTTCCACTTTTTCGCCTCGCGGGCGGAGAGCACGGTGAGGCGTTCGTCGGCTTCGTGGCGCGCGGCCTCGGCGGCTTCGCGGCGGGCGACTTCGGTGCGCAGTTCCTCCAGCCGCGTGGCCAGCTCGCGGCGCGTGCGGGCGAGCTCGAGGTGGGTTCGCACGCGGGCGAGCACTTCGGCGGCCTCGAAGGGTTTCACGATGTAGTCGACGCCGCCGGCGGCGAAGCCTTCGACACGCACGGCGAGCTCGGCGCGGCCGGTGATGAAGACGACGGGGATGTCGCGCAGGTCGGGTTCGGTCTTGAAGCGGCGGCAGGCGGCGAGGCCGTCGACGCCGGGCATGACGACATCAAGCAGGATGAGATGGGGGCGGGCCTTGCGAGCGATGCGGAGGGCGTCGTCGGCGTTGGTGGCGGAGAGCAACCGGTAGCCTTCGGGCTCGAGCAGATCGCCGATGACGGCGAGGTTGGGCGCCTGGTCGTCGACGACGAGGACGAGGTCGTTGGTCATGCTCATGGACGGGCGGGGGCGACGGACGCGGTTTCGGTCGAAGGCGCGGCGACGGCGAGCCCGGCGAGGATACGCGAGATCGAGACGAGATCGTAGCCGCGCAGGAGCTGGCGGAGGTGGTCGGCGAGCGGGACGGCGGGGCCGCCAAGCTGGCGGAGTTCGTCGAGGCAGGCTTTGAGGACGGTGGTGCTGTGCAACTCGGCGGCGACGGAGAGGCGGTCGGCGAGTTCGGCGGGGAGGCGCACGGCGGCGAGGTCGAGCGCAGGTGGCTCGGCGGGTTCGGGCGTGTCCTCGAAGCGGACGCCGGGCACGCGTTGGAGGCAGGCGCAGAGATCCTCGACGCGGAAGGGTTTTGCGAGGAGATCGCCGCCGTCGGCGCGCAGGGCCTCGCGCTCGGCGGCGTCGAGCAGGGTGGCGGTATGGTAGACCACGGGAAGCGAGGATGGGAGGCCGGTGGCGCGGAGTTCGGCGACGAGTTCCGGGCCGGTGCGTTCATCCTCGAGGCGGACGTCGACGAAGAGGATGTCGGGCGCTTCGGCGGCGACGATGGCGCGGGTTTCGGCGGCGGAGCCGGCGGAGGCGACCTGACAGCCGATCTCGGCGAGGAGGCGGGCGAGGATGGCGCGGTTGTCGTGATTATCGTCGACGACGAGGGCGCGCACGCGGACCTCGGGGGCGAAGCACGGCAGGGTTTCGAGCACGGGCGCGAGGGCGGCGGACGAGGCGGGGAGACGGAGCGTGAAAAAGAAACGCGTGCCGCCTTCGGGCTCGGGGAGGACGTCGATGCGGCCGCCCATGAGCTCGATCTGGCGGCGCGCGAGCGCGAGTCCCAGCCCGGTGCCGCCGTGGCGGCGGCCGGCGGCGGTTTGGTGGAAGGGGGTGAAGAGGCCGGCGCGCTCGTCGGCGGCGAGGCCGATGCCGGTGTCGATCACCTCAAAACACCAGAGGTCAGCGGTGCCGTTGGCGACGACGTCGGCGGCGGCCGCGGAGACGCGGATGAGGACCTCGCCGCGCGGGGTGAATTTGACCGCGTTGCCGAGAAGGTTGATGAGCACCTGACGGAGCATGCCCTCGTCGCCGACGATGGCGGGCGGGAGCGCGTCGGGCAGGAGGACGCGGAGGCGGATGCGTTTTTCGGCGCAGCGGGGCTTGAACATCTCGGCGAGTTCGCCGACGAGGGCGCGGAGGTCGAAAATCTCGCGGCGAAGCTCGGCGCGGCCGGCCTCGATTTTGGAGAGATCGAGGATGCTGTTGAGCAGGCCGAGCAGGTGGCGGCCGCTGGCGGAGAGCGCGGCGACGGCATCGCGCTGGCGGCGCGGGAGGTCGGGGTCGCGTTCGAGGATCTGGGCGTAGCCGAGGATGGAGTTGAGCGGGGTGCGGATCTCGTGGCTGAGGCCGGCGAGGAAGTCGGACTTGGCGTGGTTGGCGGCGGCGGCGGATTCCTCGGCGCGTTTGCGCTCGCGCACCTCGGCCTGGAGGGCGGTGTTGGCGCGCACGGCTTCGCGGCGGGAGCGCGCGCCTGCGGCGAGATAGGCGGAGAGCAGGACGGTGAGGGCCATTCCGCCGGCGAGGACGGTCCAGGATTGCCAGTGGCCGGGGCCGGCGGCGAAGGCGGTGGTGGGCGTGAAGGTGACGCGCCACTCGCGGCCGGCGTAGGGCAAGGAGCGTGAGAATGGCGCGAGATCGTGCGAAGGGGGAGCCTCGTCGGCGGGCGGTGGATCGTAGGCGATGGGCAGGTCCGCGGTGGCGTCGTGCAGGGCGACGCGGAGGCCCGGGAGGCGGGCGAGCGAGGGCTCGACAAGTTTTGAAACGCGGAAAACGGCGGCGACAAAGCCGCGAAGACGCGCGCGACGCTCGGCGTTGGTTGCCGGGGCGGCCGGAGCGGAGGAGGGTGCGTCTTCGTAGATGGGCAGGTAGACGATGAAGCCGGGAAGGTTCTCCGGCTCCTGCACGAGGAGGATGGGCGGCGTGGAGACGGCGCGGCCGGAATCGCGCGCGGCCTCGAGCGTGGCGAGGCGCGGGGTGAGATCGTAGCCGAGGGCGGCGGCGTTTCTTTCGAGCGGCTCGATAAAATAGACCGGATAATGCACCGCGCGGGCGGCGGCGGGGACGATGCGGCCGGTGGCGGGATCGATGTCGGTGAAATGGAAATTGGGAAACCCGTCGGCGCGGGCGCGGGTTTCGTAGTCGGGGCGTTCGTCCGCGGTGACGCGGGGCGTCCACGACAAGGCGTGCAGCTCGGGGCGGCGTTCAAGGATGTCGCGGACGAAGCGGGAAAAATGCGCGCGGTCGGGGGACGGCTCGGCTTGGAAGAAAGCGCCGAGGGCGTGCAGGCCTTCGAGGGAGTTGCTCAGGGTTTCATGCAGCAGCTCCATGCGCTGGGCGGCGGCGGTCTCGCCCGCGGCCTGCGCGCTGCGCCGCTCCCAGCCGCGGAGGAGGAGGAAGAGGGCGAGGGAGCAAAGGAGGCCGCAGGCGAGGGTGGCCGCGGGGGCGGCGCCGTCGCGAAGCCACGCGCCGCCGCGAGGGAGGGCGGACGCGGGGCGGCTGGCGGTATCGTCGGGCACTGCGCGAGGGATGCGTCCGTGGGAGCACGGCGCGTGCCTCGCTGGAATTTGTTTAACCTTCTAGGACCACGAGGGTTTCGCCGGCGTTGAGGGGGGTTCCCTCGGCGCGGCGGATTTCGCGGTATCGTCCGAATAGAAACGGATGAACCGTCTGCGGCGCGTCAGTCACCCAGCATCCCGGCGAGTCGCTTCTCCCATTCGTCCTCGTCCACGACCTCGAACTTCATGATTGCGCCGCGCAAGGCGGGCACGCAGTCGGCCCACTCTTTGCGCTGCGCGTGCTCGGTGCAGAGGCTGAACACGGAACGCTTGTAGTTCGTGTCGGCGTTGCCTTTGAGGTGCAGGCCCTTCGTTTCGACAACGAACACGCGGTCAAACTCCGCCTCGGCGTCCTCGGCCTTGGCGGCGAAGATGAAGTCCGCGAAAATCCGCCCGCGCTTCCAGCCTTGCACGGCGTAGTCGCGCTTGGCGCGGTTGCGATACCAGAAGAGCAAGAGCTTCTCCTGCGCATCGAGCCACGACGCGACCTCGGGCTCGAACTTCTGGCCGAGCCCGACCGCGCGGGCG
>CBIHRE010000416.1:0-4921 GCA_966212385.1 uncultured Akkermansia sp.
GCGATCAGCTCGGCGCGGTGCAGGTGAACGTGGGCGTGTAGCTGGTCGAGCGCGGCGAGCACGGGCTCGGTCGCGGCCGCGTCGGCGGCACCGCTTTCGAGGTAGTATTCGGGAATGGCGTCCGGCGCGGGCGCGGTGGGGAAGAGCGCGAGGCCGGCGGGTTGTTGATCGGGCGGCAGCTCGGCGAGCGGCTGCGTGTCGACGAAGGGGAAATACTGAAAGCGGTGCGTCTCGGTCTCGATGTCGTTTAGCTGCCGAAGCAGGCGCCAGTCGGCGCTCGACCAGCAAACAAAGGACCGCTCGCCGTCGCGCCAAGCGAGCCGGGTCACGGCGGTGGAGCCGTCGGCGCGGGTGTAGACGGTGGCGGTCAGCGCGAGCGTGGAGCAGGGCTTCGCCTCGGCGCGGTCGAGGGCGGCTTGCTGCTCGGGCGAAAGCGGGGCCTCGGGAGCGGGCGGAGGCGGCGCGGGGCGCGTCGGCAGCAGCGGCGGGCGTATCCGTAAGAATGTGACAGTTCCGTTCGGCACCTCCACCACCGTGCGCGAGAGCACGGTCACCGTCTGGCCGGCGAGAATTTCGGTGTCGGCGGCGGACGCGGGCGAAAGCGAAGCCGCGAGGAACAGCGGGAGGATCGAAATGGAAACGCGAAGCTGTGGAAGCATGGAGAATGGGGGAACTCGGGGGGGACGGGTAAAAGAGGAAAAGGAGCGGGCGGGGGCTTCGATGGAATAACACCGCGTGAGGCGGAATATTACGGGAAATGTTGAGGCATGTTAGCGGACAGCGGGCGGAGTCATTCGGACAAAAAAGAGGGACGCACCTACCGGCGTCCCGTCCTGGGCACCTTGGAGAGCCCGCAAAAAGACGCTTTCGATGCGCCCCAGGTCGGGGCGCGTTCGAATGCGCTTTTTGCGTCCGCAGAAGTTTCCAAGGTTTCAGGACGGACAGCAGCCGAAGCTACGCGAAAGCGATATTTGGTCGTGAGAGAGTGGATACGGGCTGTATGGTCTGATTTGGCGTCTGCCCGAGGCCGACCGAAAAGGGACTGCGCAATGTCCGAAGCGCGGCGCGGGCTTAAATTCCGGCGTGATACCGGCGGATGGTTGATTTTAGACCTTGGGTGGATGGGCGAGTCCTCCGACCGTGGTTTGACCTCGAGCGGCGCGCGCAGGGACGCGCACGCCCACCTTGACGGAGCGGGCGCGCTTGAGGCGCCCCGATATGGCTACGCCGCGAGGATGGCGGCGACGTGTTCCGGCTGGAGCGGTTTGACGATGTAGCCGCGGGCGCCGGCTTCCTTCGCGCGCCGGCGGTCGCCGGGCTCGTCGGAGGAGGTGAGGACGTAGACCCGGACCGCGTGGAGCGCGGGCTGGAGGCGGAGCCAGTCGAGGACCTCGTGGCCGGTGTGGACGGGCATCTTGAGGTCGAGCAGGAGCAGATCCGGCAACGGAAAACGGGCGCGGTCGGCGTAGGGGCCGCGGCCGGCGAGGTAGTCGATCGCCTGGCCGCCGTCCGCGACATGCCGCACGGCCCCGAGTCCCGCCTTGGCCAGCATGCGGCGGGAGAAAAAGAGGTCGTCTTCGTTGTCTTCGGCGACGAGGACCGCGGGGGCGGGGTTCATCGCAATAGCGGGTGCGCCTCGTAGGCCGCGGATTCCTCGGCGAGAGCGGCGGGCGCGGCCGCGTCCAACTCGACCCAGAAGCGGGAACCCTTCCCCGGCGCGGACGCGACGCCGATGGAGCCGCCCATGCGTTCGACGGCCTTCTTGGCGATGGCGAGGCCGATGCCGGTGCCGGGGATCTTGTTGTCGGTGGCGCGCTCGAAAATGCCGAAAATGCGACGGTGTTGCTCGGGCGCGATGCCGATGCCTTGGTCGCGCACGGAGATGCGGACGCGGCCGTCGAGAGGCTCCGCGGATACCTCGACGTCGGGTGTCTGCCCTTCGCGCACGAACTTGAGCGCGTTTTCCAGCAGGTTGGAGAAACACTGGATGAGCGAGGGCAGGTGCCCGCGGATGCGGCCGAGCGGGGATCGGATGACGATGAGCCGGCGGGCTTCGAGGAGGGCCGGGTATTGCTCGATCACGGCGCGGAAAACGAGGTCGAGGTCGAGGGGCTCGAGGGTGATCTCGGACCGGCTGACGCGGGTGTAGGCGAGGATGTCCTGGGTGAGGCGATCCATGCGGCGGGCGGCGCGGGCGATGCGGTCGAGGTAGTCCTTCGCGACGGGATCGAGCGAGGCGCCGTGATCCTCGACGAGCACCTCGGCGTAGCCGGAGAGAACGCGGAGAGGGGAGCGGAGGTCGTGGGAAACGCTGTAGGAAAAGGCCTCGAGTTCCTCGACCATGAGACGGAGTTTGGCGGTGCGCTCGGCGACCCGCTCCTCGAGCGAGGCGAGGAGTTTTTCACGGTCGGCGAGGAGGTCGCGGACCTGGTATTGGCGGCGGCGGGCGCGAAGGGCGGATTTGACCGCGGCGACGAGCGTGAGGGCGCGGAGCGGGCGTTCGATGAGGGCGATGTTTGCGTGGGGGCCAAGCAGGCCGACGGCGCGGGTGCTGGCGTCGTCGATGCGGCCGCCGCTGGTGATGAGCACGATGGGGAGATCGGACCAGGCGGGCTGGCGGGAGATGCGATCGACAAGGGGGCCCTGACGGCCGGGGACGACGGCTTCCTCGGTGAGGAGCAGGGCTCCGCAATCCTCGGCGCAGGCGGTGTTGAGCCGGGCCAGGTCGGGGCAGATCTCGGTCTCGATCCCGGCGTGGCGAAGGACGTGGCGGATGTTGGCGGCGTCCGCGCCGAGCGGAGCGAGGACGAGCACGCGTTGACCGGAGACGGACACGGCGGGACGGGTCAGCTTTCCGAAAGCATCTCCGTCGTCTTGCCTTGGAAGGCGGGGACGCCGGTGAGCACGCCGCGGAAGTCGACAAGCGGTTTGCCGACCCGGATGCCGGTGGAGTCGAGCTTCAGCTCGCGGATGGTGGCCTCGTGGCGGCCGATCCGCTTCTTGACCACGGAAAGGGCTTTGTGGATACGACCTTCCTGCTCGAAGTAGCGGAGAAGCATGACGGTGTCGGCGAGGTAGGTGAGGTCGACGGGGGAGCTCATCTGGCCGACGATGCCGTGCTGGGCGACGGTCATGGTGGTGACCACGCCGTGGTTGCCGAGGAAGGCGAGGAGCTCGTGCAACTGGATGTTGAGGAAGCGCGCCTCGGACATGGCGTGGAGGTAGCCGTTGAGGCTGTCGATGAGGAGGGTGCGGACCTTTTGCCGGAGCACGCGCTCCTTGATCATGTGGGTGAACTCGCCGGGGGCGCGTTCGGCAGGATCGATCTGGAGAAGCTCGACGAGGCCGGATTTAACGTGCTCGCGGAGGGGGAGTCCGAGCGAGTCGGCCCGGGCGAGAAGGATGTAGGGCGATTCGTCGAAGAGGCAGAGAACCGAATGCTCGCCGCGGCGGGCCGCGGCGAGGGAGAACTGGATGGCGAGGGTGGATTTGCCCGTGCCGGCGGGGCCGAGCAGGAGGCAACTGGTGCCGCGCTCGATGCCGCCGCCGAGGAGGGAGTCGAGCTCGGGGACGCCGGTGGGGAGTTGCTCGGCGTCGACCTCGATCCGGTGCTCGGCCGCGACGAGCCGGGGGAAGATGGTCATGCCGCCGTGGGCGATGACGGCGTCGTGGAAACCCGCGGCGAAGTTCACGCCGCGGAGCTTGTTGACCTTCACCCGGCGGCGTTCGGCGCCGTAGTCGGACTCGAGTTGCTCGATGGTGACGACGCCGTGGGCGATGCTCTGGACGTGGAGGTCCCCGTTGCCGTCGGCGTGGTCGTCGAGGAGGATGGTGGTGATGGCCCGGCCGGCGAGGAACTGTTTGATCGAGAGCATCTGCCGGCGGTAACGAAGCGCGGTGTCGGAGAGGAGCCGCAGCTCGGACAAGGAGTCGATGACGAGCCGGTCGGGCTTTTCCTGCTCGATGCGGGAGAGGAGGATTTCGGTGGTGCGGGAGAGCTCGATCTCGGAGGGATGGAAGACGGTGTTTTGCGATTCCTGGGCGAGTTGCTGCTCGAGCGCGGAGAGTTCGAAGATGGCAAGGCGTCCGATGTCCCAGCCGTGCGAGCGGGCGACGGCGGATATCTCGTCGCGGGTCTCGGAGAGGGTGATGTAGAGGCTCTTTTGCCCGATGCGGATGCCTTCGAGAAGAAATTGGAGGGCGATGGTGGTCTTGCCGACGCCCGGGCTTCCCTTGAGGAGATAGAGCCGATTGGCGGGCAGGCCGCCGCGGAGGATTTCATCCAGTCCGGGCACGCCGGTGTAGCAAGAGGAAGACGAACGGTCGTTCATCGGAAAAAGTGGGGCTCGAGAATAGTTGGAAGCCACCCGTGCCGGTTGGCGTGGATGTTGCCGGGACGGTAGAAGGCCCTCGCGTTTCGATCAAAGCGCGCCGGATGACGGAACTCCCTAAGAAGACCTAGGGGAATCTCAGGTAGGCGGGCCGGCCTGCATGCGCGAGGCGTCCGCTTCGTCTTCTTCGGAGGGAGGAGCGTCGAGGTGCCAGGAGACGTCGCGGCGGACGACGCGCGCGGGGTTGCCGGCGATGAGCGTGCGGGGTTCGTCGAAGCGGCCGGCGACGACCGCGCCGGCCGCGACGACGCAGCCGTCGGCGATGGATGCGCCGGAGAGGATGGTGGCGCGGGCGCCGATCCAGACCTTGCGGCCGATGGCGATGCCGGGGGCGCGGGGTTTTCGTCCCGGGTAGTCGATGCTGTGGAAGTTGCCGTCGATCATCATGACGTCCCAGCCGACCTGCGTGCCGGCGCCGATGACGAGCGCGGTTTCGACCACGAGGAGACAACGGGCGTTGAGGAAGGCCTCGCTGATGGTGCAACGGGCGGAGGGGCCGATGTCCAGGCGACTGCCGCGGCCGATGTGGT
>CBIHRE010000417.1:0-4914 GCA_966212385.1 uncultured Akkermansia sp.
CCTCCGTCGCCCTCGACGGTTTCGGCTCCTCCCGCGGCACCGGGCTGGCCCGCGGCAAACGCGCCGCCCGCCCCGCCAGCCAGGCCGCCTCCGGCTCCGCCCCCGCGGCCTACCAACCGACCGCCGTCCAGGTGATCGTCGCCAAGACCGAATACGTGAACCCGTTCGCCACCTCCCCCGAGATCGCGCCCGCCGTTCCTGTTGCCGCGGCGCCCGAAGCTGTCGCGCCCGCTCCCGCCGCCCCGGTGGCCGAGCCCGATGCGGCTCCCGCGCCCGTGTCCGAAATCGCGCCCGCCCCCGCCGCCGCCTTCGAAGCGCCGGCTCCGGCCGCGCCGGCCGTCCAGGCTCCGGCGCCCGCCGCGCCCGAGCCCAAGGCCGAGCTCAATATCCTCCCCCCCGCCGCCCCGCGCCCGGCCACGAGCTGGGAATCGCCCGGCGCCTCCTCCGCCCCGACCACGCCGACCGGCACGGATCGGCCCGTCTTCCGCCCCGAGCGCAAGCCCGTGGTCGCCCGCGAAGTCGCGCCCTTGCGCCCCGTCGGCGATCAGCCGCAGCCCCGCCGCGAAAACCGCGATGGCCGCGAGAACCGCGAACAGGGCCGCCGCGGCGAAGGCCACCAAGGCCGTCGCGAGGGCGGCGAATTCCGCCGTGATGATCGCCGCGAAGGCGGTCGCCCGCAAAATTCCGCCCCCGCCCCCGCCCCGGCCGCCAAGGCCGAGAAGTCCGGCGGTTTCCTGGGCTGGCTCAAAGGCATCTTCGGCGGTGCCTCGACCGAGGCCCCCGCCCCCGGCGACGAGATTTCCCGCGATGGCGGTCGCGGCCCCCGCGGCGACGGTCAAGGTCGTCGCGACGGCGGTCGTCACCGCGGCCAAGGCGGCCATGGCGGCCGCGGCCACCAACCACAGGGCGGCGGCGAAAACCGCGGCCCCCGTCCGGACCGTCCGGAAGGCGATCGCGGCCCCCGCCCCGATGGCGAGCAGGGCAACGGCAATCGGCGCCGCCGCCGTCGCGGCGGCCGTGGCCGAGGCGGTCCCCGCCCCGAGGGCCAAGGCCGTCCCGAAGGTGGCTCCCGCCCCTCCGGCCCCGCGAACTAATTAGGCAGGCCAAAAACCTTGCCAAGGGCACCCCGCCCGAACGCATTTCAAGGCGTCCGTCCCACCTCGGGACGGGCGCCTTTTTTTCGCCTATTTTCGCCTATTTCAGGCTCCCCCATCCGCGCTCCCTGCTCCTAGCTCCCGTCCCCGCTTTTCCATGGCCGATCTCCACGTGCAAGGTGGCAAGCCGCTCTCCGGCACCATCACCCCTTCGGGCAACAAAAACTCCGTGCTGCCGATCTTCTGCGCCACGCTGCTCACCAACGAGCCCGTCACGCTGCGCAACGTCCCCGACATCACCGACCTCAACAAACTGGTCGCCTTCCTCGCCTCACAGGGCTCGCGCATCGAGTGGGACCGCGCCGCCGGCGTCATGCGCCTCGACCACTCCGGCTTCCGCAGCACGCTCGCCAACGACGAGTTGCCCTCGGACATGCGCTCCACGGTGCTGCTGTTCCCCGCCCTGCTCCACCGCCTGCGCCGCATCACCATCCTCGCCAACGCCAAGGGCTGCTCGCTCGGCGTCCGCGAGATCGATCCTCACCTGGAAATCCTCGCCGCCCTCGGCGCCACCGTCGGCTCCGGCGACCCGCTCGTGATCGCGTTGCCCTCCGGCTTCGCCGGCGCCCGCCACTGGTGCGACTACATGTCCGTCACCGTCACGGAAAACTTCGCCATGGCCGCCGCCCTCGCCAAGGGCGAGTCCACCCTCATCAACGCCGCCAGCGAGCCCCACGTGCAGGAACTCTGCGCCGCGCTCGTCGCCATGGGCGCCAAGATCGAGGGTCTCGGCACCTCCATGCTGCGTATCACCGGTGTCGATACGCTCCGCGGCGCCGACATCACCATCGGCACCGATTACCACGAGATCGTCACCTTCCTCGCCCTCGGCGCCATCACCGGCGGAGAGGTCCGCGTCACCAAGGCGCTCCCGCACCACTTCGACCTCATCGTGCGCGCCTTCGCCAAGCTCGGCGTCGTCGTCGAGCACGAGACCGGCCCTGACGGCGGCTCCGTCGCCGTGGTCCGCCGCGGCCAGCGCCTCAAGATCGAGGAACCCTACACGAGCAACCTCCTGCCCAAGATCGAGGCCGCGCCCTGGCCCTATTTCTCCGTCGACCTGCTCCCGCTCATGATCGCCCTCGCCGTGCGCTGCGACGGCACGATCCACTTTTGGAACAAGGTCTACGAAAACGGTTTTTCGTGGATCCCCGAGCTCGCGAAATTCGGCGCCCACGCCGTGGTCAGCGATCCGCACCGTCTGATCGTCTTCGGCAACCGCCCGCTGCGCCCTGCCGTCGTCGATTCGCCCTACATCATCCGCGCCGCCGTCGCCCTCGCGATGGTCGCCGCCGCCATCCCCGGAAAGTCGATCGTCCGCCACGCCGAGATCATCCAGCGCGCCCACCCCCGCTTCGTCGAAAACCTCCGCAGCCTCGGCGCCGACATGGAGTGGAAGTAGGAGCCGGAACGGCAGAGCGACGGAATACTGAGTGACGGATTTTGAAACATAGCCTCCGCCGTCCTTGTTCCTGCTTCGTCCTCGCCCATCGACTCCGCCGTCATCTGTCGCTCCGTCCTCTGTCGCGCTGACCCTCTGAATATGCCCAAGCCCGCCGCCAAATCCGCCCCCGCCACGCCGCCCGCCGACACGAAGGGCTTGAGCTATCTCGCCGCGCAACTCTCCGCGCCCGTCTCCAACGCCGAGGCCGCGCTGCGTCCGCTCTCCTTCGCCGATTTCGCCGGCCAGCCCAAAACCGTCGAGCGCCTCAAGATCATGGTCGGCGCCGCGCGCACCCGCGGCGAGGCCCTCAACCACATCCTCCTCAGCGGCCCGCCCGGCCTCGGCAAGACCACCCTCTCGCTCATTCTCGGCGCCGAGATGGGGCGCAACGTCCGCATCACCTCCGGCCCCGTCGTCGAAAAAGCCTCCGACCTCGCCGGCCTCCTCACCAGCCTCGAGGAAGGCGATCTCCTCTTCATCGACGAGATCCACCGCATCCCGAAAACCGTCGAGGAATACCTCTACAGCGCGATGGAGGACTTCCGCCTCGACATCATGATCGACCAGGGCCCCAACGCCCGCTCGGTCCGCCTCTCGCTGCCGCGCTTCACGCTCGTCGGCGCCACCACCCGCGCCGGCATGCTCACCGCCCCGCTGCGCTCGCGTTTCACGCTCCAGACGCGTCTCGATTACTACAACGCCGAGACCCTCGCCGGCATCGTGAAGCGTTCCTGCGGCCTGCTCGGCGTGCCCATCGAGGACGCCGGCGCGCGCGAGATCGCCACCCGTTCCCGCGGCACGCCGCGCATCGCGAACAACTTGATCAACTTCGCCCGCGACTACGCCCAGCAGCGCGGCGACGGCCGCATCACGCAACAAGTCGCCGCCGCCGCCCTCGAGCTCCTCGAGATCGACGCCCGCGGCCTCGACGAGATGGACAAGCGCATCCTCCGCGTCATGGCCGAGAACTACCGCGGCGGTCCCGTCGGCCTCGGCACCGTCGCCATGGCTGTGAGCGAGGAGGCCGACACCCTCGAGGAGGTTCACGAGCCTTTCCTCATCCAGGAGGGCTACCTGCAACGCACCCCGCAGGGCCGCGTCCTCACGCCGAAGGGCTACCATGCCGTCGGCCTCAAGCCCCTCGGCGGCGCCGCGCAGGAAACTTTGCTTTGATTCAGGCCGGATAGGAAAGAGGATTGGCCCCGCCAAACGCAGGTCGCGTCGTCATTTTCCACAGGTGCGATCATCGGGGCGGCGCCGCCCCGCTCCCCTCTCCGCCCACTTCCCGTTTGCCGGGCGGAACGCGAACTGATTGCCCTCCTTTCCCGCGTCGGAATCCGCCCCGCCCATGTCCTCCGGTTCTTCTCGTTCCTCAGATGCCAGCTCCTCCGCGAACGGGGCGCCGCTTCCCACGGACGAGGCCGCGCTGCGCGAGCTTTACGACGAGCTCCGCCAGCTCGCCGCCGTCCGCATGGCGGGCGAGGCCGCCGGACACACGCTCCAACCCACCGCCCTCGTCCACGAAGCCTGGCTGCGCCTCGCCGGCCCCGGCGGCCTGCAACAAAACCGCTGGACCGATCGCACCCACTTCTTCCGCGTCGCCGCGCTCACCATGCGCCGCGTGCTCGTCGACCACGCCCGCCGCCACGCCACCGGCAAACGCGGCGCGGGCGCGGATCATCTCCCCTTCGAGGGCCTCGATCTTCCCGCCACCGCCGCCGACCAGAACGCCCGCGTGGTCCTGATCGACGAGGCGCTCTCCCGCCTCGAACAGGAAGACGCCGACGCCGCGCGCGTCGTCACCCTGCGCTTCTTCGGCGGCTTCACCAACCGCGAGATCGCCGACGCCCTCGAGGTCACCGAGCGCACCGTCGAGCGCCAATGGGCCTACGCCCGCGCCCGGCTCATGCAGATCATCCAGGAATGCGCATGAGCTCCGGCCCGGGCACCACGGCGGACTCCCGAGGCGCCGCCCCGGACGCGCGTCGAAAAATCGAGCGCGCCCTCTTCGACACCGCCCTCGAGTTGCGCGACCCGCCCTTGCGCGAGGCTTTTCTCCTCCAGGCCTGCGGCGGCGATCCGGACTTGCTCGCCCGCCTGCGCGGGCTCCTCGCCGCCCATGAAAAAGCGGAGGCCTTTTTCCCGCCCCAACCCCGCCTCCCCGCCCCCGGCGAAGGGACCGCGCCAGCCCTCGGGTCGCCCCTGACGCAGGATCACGCCGGTTCCGTTCCGTCCTTCCCCGCGCCCTCGCATCCCGGCGCCCCCGAACGCATCGGACGCTACACGCTCCTGCGCCGCATCGGCGAAGGCGGCTGC
>CBIHRE010000418.1:0-4911 GCA_966212385.1 uncultured Akkermansia sp.
CGGGGCGAGGAGCTCGTCGGCGAGGCGGAGGGCGGTGGCGACGGCGGCGTGTTTTTCGCGAAGGGCGGCGGGCGCCTCGACCTGGTGGGCCTGGAGGAGGGCGAGTTTGTTTTGTTCGCCGAGGCGGGCTTTGTCCTCGAGGGAGCGGGCGCGGTTTTTGAGGAGATCGGCGAGGCGGGAAAATCGTTCGGTGCCGAAGAGGTTTTGGAGGATTTCCTCGCGCTTGCGGGAGTCGGCCTCGAGCACTTCGCGGAAGCGGCCCTGCGGGATGAGGATGACCTGGCGGAACTGCTCGGAGCTGAAGCCGAGGAGGCGCTCGATCTCGACGGAGACCTGGCCGGTTTTGATCGCGAGCGGGAGCCAGCCTTCGTCACCGGGACCTGGGTCGCGACCGGGCTCGGCGGCGCGCCAAAGGATGGCCTCGGGCGCGCGGCGGGTGGTGCCGGAGCCGCGCTTTTTGGCGAGTTCCTGCTCCGGGCGGCGTTCGACGCGGTAGCGGTGCTCGCCGAGGCGGAAGTCGAAGCGGACGCAGGTCTCGGCGGAGGGATCGGCCTGCTGGCTGCGCATCTGGGCGGCGCTGCGGCCGGCGCCGGAGCTTTCGCCGTAGAGGGCGAAGGCGATGGCGTCGAGCAGGGTGGTCTTGCCCGCGCCGGTGGGGCCGTGGATGAGGAAGAAATCCGCGCCGCGCAGCTCGGCGAAGTCGAGCGATTGGCGCGCGGCGTAGGGGCCGAAGCACTCGATGACTAGGCGGAGCGGGGTCATGCGGCGGAGACGGCGGTTTGTTTAACCACGGAGGTCACGGAGAACACGGAGGAGATGCACGTGGAGTTTAGGCCGGGGTGGGCGACTCGGTGTCGGCGCGGGCGAGGTCGGCGAGAGCTTGGTGGAAGAGGGCGAGTTCGGGCGCGGCGGGCTCGGCACCAAGGGTTTCGCGGAGAAAGCCGGAGAAGAGCTCGGTCTCGGTGGATTCGCGGCGGCGCGCGGCGGCGCGCGGCGGCGTCGGACGCGGACGCGTTGCTCTGGAGGAAGCGGCGTTCGAGCTGGAGCACGTTGGGGTAGACCTCGCGGAGGCGGCCGAGCGCGTTGAGCAGGGCGCCGTCGTCGGTGAGGGTGACGCGCAGGTAGTCCTCGTGGCCGGGCGACGCGGGGGCGGCGGCGAGGAGTTCGGCGAGCGAGCCCTCGAGGTTGCGGACGTCGCGGCGCGGGCGAAGGGGGACGCTGCGGAGGGAGACGGCGGCGGTGGCGGGATCGATTTCTCCGAGGATGACGGATTTGGCGTCGTCGGCCTCGGAGAAGGAGTATTTGAGCGGGGAGCCGGCGTAGACGCAGCGGGCGGAGACGACTTGCGGGGCGTGGAGGTGGCCGAGCGCGACGTAGTCGAAGTCGGCGAAGGCGTCGGCCGCGACGGTGCCGGCGCCGCCGACGGAGAGCGGGCGCTCGGATTCGGATTCGCGGCGGGCGCCGGCGACGAAGGCGTGGGCGACAAGGATGCGCGGGCGACCGGCGCTGAAGTTTTCCCGCATGCGAGCGAGGCAGACGCGGAGGGCGGAGTCGTGGTCGCGCGCGGCGGGGTCGCCGGACCAGGCGCGGATCTCGGCGGGTTCGGCGAAAGGCAGGGCGAAGATGTCAACGCCGCCGATGGTGACGGGGCGGAGGGCGGCGTCGAAGTCGGCGACGAGGTGGAGACCGGCGCGGGCGAGGAGGGCGGAGCCGAAGCCGACGCGGGTGGCGCTGTCGTGGTTGCCGGGAATGGCGACGACCGGGATGCCGAGATCGAGCGCGAGGCGTTGCCAGACCCGGTCGAGGAGGGCGACGGCCTCGGGTGGCGGGACGGCGCGGTCGTAGAGATCGCCCGCGACGAGGACGACGTCGGGCCGTTCGGCGGCGGCGAGGGCGACGATCTGGTCGAGCGCGTGGGATTGGTCCTCGGTGAGGTGGACTTGGTGGAAGATGCGCCCGAGGTGCCAGTCGGCAGTGTGGAGAAACTTCATGCGCGGGCGGCGGGGCCGTAGCGGTGGCGCAGGTAGGCGGCGAGGTTGCCGTCGTGCAAGGCTGTGGAATTCCGGAGCTGGAATGAATCGAGGCGGGGCCCGGCGTCGGGATCGTAGCCTGTGAAGCGGACGATGCGGAGACTGTAGTTGCCGGCGGGCGGAGTCAGCATCTCGGCGAGGCGCTGGCTAAACGCTTCGTTGTGGCTGGCGATGAAGATCCGGCGACGAAACTCCGAGCCTTGGGGCGCGTAAGCGATTTGACGGAGGAGCAGCGCGAGGCGCGGAATCTGCGCAAGATCGAAGCTGGATGTGACTTCGTCCAAGCACAGCACACGGGAGCGATAGGTGTCGCGCAGGCCGTAGTGGAGGGCGAGGAAGAGGAGCAGGCCGAGTTGGCTGCGCTGACCGGATGAACACTGGCTGATCTCGCGGGGCGGATTGCCGACGCGGAGAGTAAGACGGTCAGCGCTTCTTTCCCCTTCGTCGGGTGTGAGGCGAATAGGGGTGATGTTGTCGAACAGGCGGAAGTTGTCGGCGGAGGCGTCTAAGAAGCGTTCAAGGGGCTTTAGCAAGTTGCGGATGGCCTCCTGTCGAAGCTGCCCTAGCCGTCCCTTCGTGCTAGTCCCGATCTCGGTTTTGATGGCTTTCTGTAATTCTTGGAGACGATTTAGGTTTCGGTTGCGGCTGATGAATTCGGGGCTCCGTTGCCGCGCTGCGGATTCCTCCACCTTGCGCTCCCATTCCGACCAAGTCTCGCAGGCGAGCGCTATTTTTTCCGCGGGGTGGGTGGCGGGTGATTGGATCGGAACGGCAAGCTCGGCGGTTTTTCGAATGACTTGAACGAAGTCGGAAGGCGTGGGGGCCGAGCTGAGCGGAGTCAGTGAAGCGGGGTCCGCGTCCAGCCAAGGACGAAGCGCGTCGGAAAGTTTTTGGAAGCCGATCGTCTTTGCTGCTTCGGTTTCTCTATACTCCAGATCGTGGGAAAGCTGTTTTTCTTCGTCTTCGAGCCGGGCGGACCAGCTGCTCCACTCGGATTCTATGCTGGACCATCTTTCGGCGAGATCTGCCATTTGGCTCGTCCAATTCGCGAAGTTCGCGGGCAAATCTATTGCTAGCTTGTCCGCTTTTTTAATTTCAGGCCAGGGTGCCGTGCGTTGTCGAAGATCGGCTACCCACTCAGGAAATTTACCTTCTCCACGGCCAAGCGCGTTGCGAAGACGGCGGGCTGAGTCTCGCTTAACACGCACATCTTGCAGTTTTTCATCTGGGGTAGTTGAGACGACGATTTGCGAGAGGAGAATCTTTCGGGCATTATCCCAATCGTGGACGGCAATGCGTCCGATGGCGTCCAGCGTGGCGCTCGAGATCGCCGGACGTGATTCGCTGGGTATCGGCGTGCTTTGGAGCGCCGGAATCGCGAGTCGTGCTGCCGCCGCCACTACACGCAGGATTTCCGAGGGAGTGGATAATTTGGAAACGCCGAGGCTCTGGCCTCGTTCGCCCAAGCTGCTAATGATACTTTCGGCGAGGTTGGACAGTTCTCCTCGCCATGAATCGCTAACGGTGCGCCCGTTCAGCTTCGCGAAATGGCCGCAGAGCGGCTCGCGCCAATCTTTGATTTTGGCGACCAGCGCATCCCTGTGGCTTCTCCGGGTTTGATCGACCTCGATTTTGCTGAAGCTTCCTAGGTTTTGGGTCAGCTTGGCTATTTCCGAATCCAGTGCTGATCCTGCATCCTTCAGACTTCTTTTCAGTTTATCCACGGCTGGCGGGGTGGGGGCCAGCAAGTCAAGGATGCCGGCTCCGTCTGGTTTCTCCTCTTCGAAGAGTTCGCGCAGATAGGCCGGATGGAAATAGACCGTGCGAGCATGGCGCCGCCGGTCATTGGTGTCGCCGGGCTTTGGTTGCCACCAGGACGGCGGTGATGCGACGAGGCCTTCGCTGTCGGATTCCAACAGGCGGTCGTCGAATCTCAGGCTGAATTTACTTTCGCCGGTTTTCGGGGGATGGATCAGGTGCTTGAGCGTTTCCCGATGCGTGCCGCCAGTTTCGCGGAAGGCGACGGCTTCGAGCAGGCTGGATTTGCCGGCGCCATTGGCGCCGGTGAGCAGAACGATATCTCCGTCCAGCTCGATGGGATTGTCGTCACGGGACGCGGGAAAACCGAGGAAACCGCGCGGATCAAGGCTGCGAAAGTCGGATGGATAAGGGGCGGCGGAATTCATGCGGGCGCGACAGAGCTGCTGGTGGATGAGTCGTCGTTGCTCTTGGACTTGGCCGGCAAAGGTTCGTTTGCGATGGCGGCGACGAGGTCCAATAACTGGTTGGGGAGACGATCCGGCGTATCCCAGTTCGGCTCGAGTATCTCTTGTAGAAGGCGGGTGTGTTCCGCAGGGCGGGACTCGGCGGAGGATTCGCGCAAGGCCTCGCGATAGTCGGCATCGCCGCGTGGTCGAATGGGGATATCCAGGCTGAGCGGGTTAAAATCGGCGGTGGTGAGCTCGCGCATGAGGCGATCCACCAGTTTCACTTCTCCCGGCGGGTTTTCGCCGGATGATTTCTTCGCGACCGCCGTTTTGATGCTGGTGTGCGTGGGCAAGCGCACGGTGAATTCGCCGGCGTTGAGGTCGGTGTCGGCGTCGATTTGCCGCCACTTTTGACGGTCGTCCTCGGGCGTGTCGTCCGGGAGCTGCGGCACCACGACGATGGGAACGACAACGCCCATCTGTTTGCAGTCTTCGTCGATGCGCAGTGCAAGGCGTCTGATCGCGGGATAGAGGGACTCGGACGTTATCGTGCCCTTCATCGTGGAGAGATCGAGCCAGACTACGGCCAGGAGGTGCGTGACCACGAGCTGGTGTAATTTGGCGCCGGCGGGAAAGCCCAGGCGGTCCTGCCCGTCGGCGTCGTACAGCGGCAT
>CBIHRE010000419.1:0-4902 GCA_966212385.1 uncultured Akkermansia sp.
TTCCTCGCCGCCGCCAAGGCCGCGGGCGCCTCCGCGGCCATCGTCTCGGTCGAGAACCCCGACGTGGATCTGCCGCAACTCGTGGCCGATTCGCCCCTCGCCGCCTTTCAGACCATCGCCGCCGCCCATCGCCAATCCTTTCCGGGACAGGTGATCGGCGTCACCGGCAGCGCGGGAAAGACCTCGACCAAAGAACTGCTCGCCCTGCTGTTGTCCGCGACGCCGGGCGACGTGCTGGCGACCTCCGGCAATCTGAACAACTACCTGGGGGTGCCGCTTACGCTCACCCGGCTGGATCCCGCCGCGCACAAGTTCGCCGTCGTGGAGGCGGGGATCGGAGGGAAGGGCGAGATGTCGGTTCTCGCCGGCATGATCCGGCCCAACCACGCCATCGTCACGCTCATCGGCCCCGCCCACCTCGCCACGCTGGGGACCCTGGCGGAGGTCGCTCGCGAAAAATCCCTGCTCCCCGCCGCCGTCCCTGCGGGCGGCCTTCGCGTTTTCGGCGTGGGTTGCCTGAATTACCACGAGTTCCGCACCTTTCCGGTTCCGGGCATCGTCGCGGCTCCGGGGATCGTCAACACCGCCACCGAGACCCGGATCACGATCGCGCCCAATCTCACCGGTTCCCGTAATCCGCCCGAGCTGACCTTCGTGTGCCGCCGGGTTTCCGAAGGCATGGCGCACAACGCCGCCCTCGCGCTCACCACGGCGCTTTGGCTCGGGGTCGGCCCCGAGGACGCCCAACGCCGACTCGCGGGTTGGCGCCCCGCCGCGCTCCGGGGCGAGCAGGTCCACGACCACGCGGGCCGCTGGGTCTACGTGGATTGCTACAACGCGAATCCCGCCTCGATGCTCGACGCCCTCGACGCCTTCGTCGCGATGGCCCCCGAGGACAAGCCGCGCCTTTTCCTCATCGGCGGCATGGAGGAGCTCGGCGCTTCCGCCGCCGAATACCACCAGAACCTCGGCGAGGCGCTGAATGTTCTCATGCGTCCCGAGGACCGCGCCCTCGTGCTGGCCGACGCCGAGCTCGCGCGGACCGTCGCCAAGGCCGCGTTCCGACGCTCGGTCGAACCGGCGGACAGCCTCGCCCGGCTTCGCGAGCGCATGGAGTCCCACACCGGTTCGATTTTCATCAAGGGATCCCGCCGCTACCAGCTCGAGTCCCTGATGCTTCCCAACGTCGCCGTGGCCGACACGCCGGGCACCGCGCTCTAGTTTTTCGCTCTCCGCCGTGCTCTCTTTCCTCGCCGATTACGAACACATCTGGGGCCCTCTCCGCCTCCTGCGTTACCTCACGTTTCGCGCGCTGCTCGGCGCGCTGACCGCGACGGTGATCGGCTTCGTCATCGGTCCTTGGCTGATCGCGCATCTGCGTCGCCTGAAGTTCGGCCAGCACTACGACGACTCCCGCACCGGCGATCTCGCCACGCGCTTCGACAAGAAGAACACGCCCACCATGGGCGGCCTGCTTATCTTCTTCTCGGTCTTCGTCAGCTCCGTCCTCTGGGCCGAGCCCAACGTGTGGGTCTTCACCGCGCTCTTCGTCTACGCCGCGCTCACCGCCGTCGGGTTTCGCGACGACTTCCTGAAGGCGGTCCGAAAAAACAAGGACGGCATCAGCTCGCGCGAGAAGATGATGTGGCAGACGCTGGTCACCGTCGTCGCCCTCGTCGCCCTCGTTTTCCATCCCTCCAGCTCCGACAAGATCCGCGAGCTCTGGGTGCCCTTCCTGAAGGAGCCGATCTTTCTCTTCACCGGCGGGCTCGGCCTGGTCGCGCTCTTCGTGATGATGTTTTTCTGGATCGTGGGGTTCTCCAACGCGATCAACCTGACCGACGGCCTCGACGGCCTGGCGATCGGTTGCACCATCACCGTGGCGCTCGTCTACGGCATCATGGCCTACTCGGCCGGCAACGCCATCATCGCGAAGTATCTGCTCATCTCCTTCGTTCCGGGCACCGGTGAACTCGCCGTCGTCTGCGCCTCGCTCGTCGGCGCGGGCATGGCCTTCCTCTGGTATAACTCGCACCCGGCCGAGGTCTTCATGGGCGACACCGGCTCGCTCGCCCTCGGCGGCCTGATCGGCGTGGTCGCCTTCATGGTGCAGCAGCCCTTCACGCTCGTCATCGTTGGCGGCGTCTTCGTCGTCGAGGCGCTCTCGGTGATGATCCAGGTGAGCTATTTCAAATACACCAAGCGCCGCAGCCCCACCGGCGAGGGCAAGCGCTTCTTCAAGATGGCTCCCATCCATCACCATTTCCAAAAACTCGGCTGGCCGGAGACCAAGGTCGTCCTCCGCTTCTGGGTCATCTCGCTCATGTGCGCCCTCACCGGTCTCGCCACGCTCAAGCTCCGCTAACTCGTCCAGCATGCTCCGTCCGCCCGACTTCATCCGCCCCTTGCTCGCCCGCCCCGTCGCCATCTTTGGCGCCGGCGTGAGCGGCCGCGCGCTGTCGGGCCTCGTGCGCGAGCTCGGCGCGGAGTCGCTCGTCTACGACGCCACCGGCGCGGATGGCTCGCGCGCCACCTTCACCGCCGCCGACGCGGAGAAACACGGCCTGGTTCTTTTCTCCCCCGGCTTCGCCCCGACGCACCCTTGGCTTTCGCTGGCCCGCACCTGCGGCGCGCTCTGCCTCGGCGAACTCGATTTCGCGGCGCTCTTCTGGCGCGGCTCGCTCGTCGCCGTCACCGGCACCAACGGCAAGACCACCACCACCGAGTTTCTCACCCACGCGCTTTCCGCCGCCGGTCGCGACGCCACCGCCACCGGCAACATCGGTTTCCCGCTCTCGCAACTCGTCGTCGACCGCTCCGGCGGCGGCCCTGATTCCATCGCCGTCTGCGAGGTCAGCTCCTTCCAGGCCGAGACCTTCCGCCACTTCCGCGCCGACAGCGTCATCTGGACCAACTTCGCCGAGGACCACCTCGAACGCCACGGCACGATGGAGGCCTATTTCCTCGCGAAATGGCGTCTGCTCGAACGCTGCATCGGCGGTCACGTCCACGTGGGCACCAGCGTCCGTCTATTTGCTGAACAGTTTGGTCAAACGCTCCCCGTCGAGGCCTGTGTCTCCACCGAAGGCGAGCCGGGAGACATCCTCCTGCAAGGCACGCTCTTCGCCGATTACCCGCAGCGCGAAAATTTTCTCCTCGTCGCGGCTTGGTGGCGCGCCGCCGGCATCCGCGAGAGCATCCTTTATTCTGCCGCCCGCACCTTCGCGCCCGCACGCCATCGCCTCGAAAGGGTGGGGGACTTCGTCGGCGCCACTTGGTGGAACGACTCGAAGGCCACCAACTTCCACGCCGCCGAGGCCGCGCTCGCCCGTTTCCAGCAGCCCGTTCTCCTCGTCGCCGGCGGCAAATCCAAGGGCGGCGACATCCTGGGCTTCGTCCGCCGGATCGCGCCTCGCCTTCGTCACGTCGCCTTGCTGGGCGAGACCCGCCACGTGCTGGCCGCCGCCTGCCGGGAAACCGGCCTCGCGCACACGGTTTGCGAGGATCTGGCTTCCGCGGTCGCCGCCTTGTCCCGCCTGGCTTCCCCCGGTGACAACGTCCTGCTCAGCCCCGGTTTCGCCAGCCTCGACCAGTTCAAGAGTTATGCCGATCGTGGGGACCAGTTCGTGAAGCTCGTGCGAAATCTCTCTTCCACATCGGCTTCGCGCTGACCCCGCCCGCTTTTTCTCCATCTTTCAAACAAACCTCCCTCCTCGCCATGAAACTGCTCAACGTCTTCGGCCTCGTGGTCGGCGCCCATCTCGCCGCCTTCACCGTGATTTTCGCCACCCCCGGCTGTCGCTCCACCGGTAAGCAAAAGCCCAAGCCCGAGGACACCATGGCGGCCAACGCCGGCGGCCCGGTGACTCCGGTGGACAGCATCGCCCCCGCGCCCGCGACCATGAGCGACGGCGACCTCAATCCCGCCTCCGCTTCCGTCGGTTCCTCCCCCGTCGCGCCGGTCGCCCCGGTGGCGCCCGCCTACGGCTCCGCAGAGGTCGGCGTGCGTTTCGCCCCCACCCGCCCGAGCGCGGAGCCCGCCGTCACCACCCCCGCATCCACCACTTCCGCCAAGGCCACGCACACCGTCGGCAAGGGCGACAGCCTCTGGTCCATCGCGAAGAAATACGGCATCGGCGTCGACGAGCTCGCCGCCGCCAACCAGCTTTCCAAGTCCGCCACGCTCCGCCTCGGCCAGCAGCTCGCCGTTCCCGCCAAGGCCGCGCCTGCGGCGCCCGATTCCGACGCCGCCAACACCTACACGGTCAAGTCCGGCGACACCCTCGGCGCCATCGCCAAGAAGCACGGCACCAACGTCGCCGCCTTCCGCGCCGCCAACAACCTTTCCGGCGACAGCCTCCGTGTGGGGCAGAAGCTCGTCGTCCCCGGCAACGCGCTGCCTGTCTCCTCGGGCTCGTCCGCTGCTCCTTCCGCCATAAGCGCCGCGCCCCGCGCCGGCTCCGGCACCTACACCGTCGCCTCCGGCGACACGCTTGGCAGCATCGCCCGCAAGCACGGCGTGAAGCAGGGCGACCTCGCCACCCTCAACACCATCACCGATCCGGCCAAGCTCCGCGTCGGTCAGGTGCTCAAGCTCCCCGCGGGCGCCAAGACGCCTTCCGCGTCCGCCTCGCGTGCCGCCGCCATCCCCGCGGCCGCGGTTTGAATAAAGCGCCGCCGTTTCAGTTAGTTCTCCCCCCCGTACACCGCCTCGGGGTACGCCGACAATGCCGCACAACTCCAACACGACTGCCGTGGCCGATCCCCGCTCGAGCAGCGCCTTCGCCGGCGCCGGCAAATACATGGTCACGCCGATCGACCAACCGACCGGCACAGTTATTGCCGCCAGTACCACCGGCCAGGCCGCATTTGCCGTCGCCGACCCACGCACCAACCTGCGCC
>CBIHRE010000420.1:0-4900 GCA_966212385.1 uncultured Akkermansia sp.
AAGCCTGGTCCTGCGCGGCTGAGCTCCGGAACCGAGCACGCCGAGCGCCGCATGGCCAAAGCATCCAAACAAAAGAAGCCCGCCCGCGCCGCCACTCTTGTCGACGTGGGCCGCGAGGCGGGCGTCTCGGCGATGGCGGCCTCGGCGGTGCTCAACGGAGTTCGAACCTCCTCGCGCATCGCGCCCGACACCCGCGCGCGCATCCTCGAGGCCGCGGCCCGGCTCGACTACCGCCCCAACGCGGCGGCGCGCGCCTTGATCCGTCGGCGGATGAACACGCTGGGCGTCGTCGCGGTCGTGGAGGCCGGGGACCTCAACCACTACTTCCTCGAGGTTTTCAACGGGGTCTTGAGCGCTTCGGCGCGCCACGGGCAGAACACGACCGTTTTCACCTTGCACGACTGGGAAAGGGACGCGCGGCGCATCGGGAGCTTTTGCGACGGGCGCATCGACGGGCTGGTGATGATCGCGCCCCTGATCAACGAGGAGGCCGCCTCCGCGCTCCCCGCTCACACTCCGATGGTGACGATCCACGGCAACCATCCGCTGGGCGGGGTGGTGAACCTCGACCCCGACGAAGAGACCGGAAGTTTCGCGCTGGTCTCCCGTCTGATCGAGCTTGGGCATCGGCGCATCCTGCATCTGGCGGGCCCCGCGGGGATGCGTGGCGCGGAACGTCGTGTGGCCGGCTACCGCCGCGCCTTGGAGCAGGCGGGCCTGCCCTACGATCCCGGTCTCGTGGAGGAAGCGGGCTTCAACATCCCCGACGGGCGCGAAGCGACTCGTCGGTGGCTGCTGTCCACGCCGCCGGCAAAACGGGCCACGGCGATTTTTTGCGCCAACGATAGCGCGGCCTACGGTTGCGTGGAGGCTTTGTCGGCGGCCGGTCTCCGCGTGCCGGACGACGTGTCGGTGGCCGGTTTCGACGACACGCTGCTGGCGCGTGCCTGCGTGCCGCAGCTCAGCTCGGTTCGCCAGCCGCTGCGGCGGATGGGCGAGCGCGCGGTCGAGATCCTGCTCGAACTGGCCAGCGGCGCGGCGCGCCCTCGCGCCCAGGAGCTGTTCCCGACCGAGCCCGTGCTGCGCGCCTCCGGGGCCAGGCCGGCGGCGCCGCCGCGGGGCGTTTGCGCCGCCGGCGGGGCCGGGTGAATCTGGCGATAGGATACAAATGCGCCGGATTCCGGCGGCCCATGTTTTGGTCGCGCGTCACACCGGCGGCCGATCGATGGACTCCCTGCGGAGGTTTCGGCGGGCGCGCGGCGTGGCCGGACGTGCGCCGCCCGCGTGGGCCCGCTGTCATGGCGCGACGGAGAGGCGCAGGAAGAGGCGCGACCGACCGTCGAAGGGGATGGCGACGGAGACGAGTTCGGCGAGGCCGTCGCCGGCGACGTCGGGGTCGATGATGATCGGGACGACGGTGATCGAAGACCAGGAGACGAGGTCGGTGGAGGTTTGGTAGACGCAGGAGGCGGCGGCCGATTTGCGACGTCGGTGGGTAAAGACGAGGTAGGATTGGCCGTCGACGGATTGGACTTCGGCGGAGGAGCGGACCGAGGCGGGGGAGGCCTGGGCGGGCGAGGAGGCGAAGACGTATTCGAGGAGGTTGGGCAGGCCATCGGCGTCGGGGTCGGCGTCGGGCGCGGCGCCGGCGCCGCTCAGGCCGGCGGCCTCGGCCCAGGCGGCGAAGTCGGCGGGGAGTGTGCCGGGGGCATAGAGGATCAGGGTATGCGAGCCACCGGCGGAGGCGGCTGCGGCGCTGACAGCAATCTGGACGGGCGTGGTGTGGCTGGTGGTCGAGCCGTCTCCGAACTGTCCGGAGGAGTTACGTCCCATGGCCCAGAGGGAGCCGTCGGTCTTGATGAAGAGGCTGTGGCTGGCGCCGGCGGAGACGGAGATAACGTCCGTGGCGATCAATACCGGGATGGGCCGATTGGCGGTCGAGCCGTCGCCGAGCTGGCCGGATGAATTGTTTCCCATGGCCCAGAGGGAGCCGTCGGTCTTTACGAAGAGACTGTGATCGCCGCCGGCGGAGGCGGCGACGACGTCCGTGGCGATTTGAACGGGAGTGTTGCGATTGGCGGTGGAGCCGGTCCCGAGTTGCCCGGAGTATCCTGCGCCCATGGCCCAGAGGGATCCGTCGGTTTTATGAAGAGGCTGTGGTAGGAGCCGGTGGCAGCCGAAATCACCCCTGTGGCGATTTGAACGGGAATGGGGTTGTCGGTGTCAGAGCCGTTGCCGAGCTGGCCGTAGGCATTGTCGCCCATGGCCCAGAGCGAGCCGTCGGTTTTGACGAAGAGGCTATGGGCGTAACCGGCGGAAATCGAGGCTACGTCTGTGGCGATCTGGGTGGGGGTGTTGCGATTCGTGGAGGTGCCGGTCCCCAGTTGGCCGGAGGAGTTTAGGCCCATGGCCCAGAGGGAGGCGTCGGTTTTGATGAAAAGGCTGTGCGAGCCGCCTGCGGATGCGGAAGCGACTTCGGAGGCGATCAGGATGGGGGTGGCGCGGATGGTGTTCGAGCCGTCGCCGAGTTGGCCGAAGGAATTGTCGCCCATGGCCCAAAGGGAGCCGTCGGTTTTGATGAAGAGGGTGTGGGCGTTGCCGGCCGCGACGGAAGCCACGTCGGTGGCGACTTGCACGGGCACGTATCGCACGGTGGTGGTGCCGTCACCGAGCTGCCCCGCGGAGTTGTCGCCGACGGCCCAAAGGGAGCCATCAGTCTTGATGAAGAGGCTATGGCGACCGCCGGCGGAAAGGGATGCGACGCCGCTGGCCACCGGACGCGGAAGGGCGGACGGGTAGCCGTCGCCGAGCTGGCCATATGCGTTTCTCCCCGTGCTCCAGAGGGCTGAAGAGGATGCGAGCGCGCCCTTGGGCGCGCCCGCCGCGAAAAGGAGCACGAGGATGAGGCGGAGCAGGTCGACGGGACGCATCACACCGATGGTTCAGGGCCGGGGCGGAGCGGCGAAGTCGACGGGGCGGAATTCGGCGCTGCGGCCGCGGGCGAGCGTGAGCGGGATCTCGCGGTCGCCGTAGCGGAGCTTGGCGGGTGCGCCGACGGTGCTGGTCACGCGGACTTTTTCCAAACGATCGGCCTTCCAGCTCAGGTCCAAGGTGAAGCCGCCGCGGGCGCGCAGGCCGGTGACGGTGCCTTCGGGCCAGGCGGAGGGGAGGGCGGGCAGGAGCTCGATGGCGTCGGCGTGCGACTGGACGAGCATCTCGCATACGCCGGCGGTGGCGCCGAAGTTGCCGTCGATCTGGAAGGGCGGGTGCGAGTCCAGGAGATTTGGATACAGGCCGGAGTCCCAGGCGTTGGCGAAGTGCAGGAGATTGCGGAGCAGGCGGTAGGCGTGGTCGCCGTCGTGAAGGCGGGCCCAGAAGTTGATCTTCCAGGCGCGGCTCCAGCCTGTGCCTTCGTCGCCACGGGCGGCGAGGGAGACCTTGGCGGCCTGGAAAAGTTCGGGCGTGCCGGAGGCGGTGATCTGGCGGCCGGGATGGAGCGCGAAGAGGTGCGAGACGTGGCGATGGTCGTCCTTCGGGTCGTCGCGGTCGGTCTCCCATTCCTGGAGCTGGCCCCATTTTCCGACCTTGGGAGCGAGGAGCCGGGAGCGCATGTCGGCGACGCGGTCGCGGTAGGCGCGATCCACGCCGAGGATGTCGGCGGCCTCGATGTAGTTGGTGAAGAGGTCATGCACGATCTGCTGATCGTAGGAGACGCCCTGCTCTTCGGGGCCGTGTTCGGGGGACCAGCCGAGCGGGGTGACGAGCGTGCCGTCGGGGCGGGCGACGAGGAAATCCTCCCAAAAACCGACGACTTCCTTGAGCACCGGATAGGCGACGTCGCGCAGGTAAGTTTTGTCGCGCGAGAACGCATAGTGCTCCCAGTAGTGCTGGGCATACCACGCGCTACCGGGGGGATTCCATTTCCAGGAGCCGGCGCCGAAGACGCCGTTTTCGGTGCGGACGGTCCAGCCGTGTTTGGCGGCGGCGAAGAGGGGCTCCTCGCGGGTGCGCTCGCGGTAGACGGGGATCTGGCTGGAGACGTAGTCGAGGAAGACGCGGTGGCACTCGGCGAGATTGGTGGGCTCGGCCGGCCAGTAGTTCATCTGGATGTTGATGTTCGAGTGGTAGTCGGAGCGCCAAGGCGGGTTGTTGGAGTTGTTCCAAAGGCCTTGCAGGTTGGCGGGGAGGCCGCCGGGGCGGGAGGAGGAGATGAGGAGGTAGCGGCCGTAGTTGGCGACGAGTTCCTCCAGGTCGGGGTCGGTGGCGCGGTCCTTGGTGTAGGCGAGGAGTCGCCGGTCGGTGGGACGGGCCGCGAGCTCCGGCGCGGTGGCGCCGACATCGAGCGTGAAGCGCCGGTAGAGCCATCGGTAATCGGCCACGTGCGCCGAGTGGAGGTCGGCGAAGGGGCTGGCCGAGGCGGCGTCGACGCGGCGGGCGACGACGGCGGCGGGGTCTTCGCCGCGCCGGCCGCGGGACCGGTCGGGGGCGTAGTCGGTGTCGGCGGCGAGGACGAGGGTGATGGAGTCGCAGTTCTCGAAAACCAAGGACTCGGCGGGGAGCGGGGACTTGGGGGCGTCGGGGACGGAGGCGAGAGGTTGGTCGCCTTCGGGGAGGGGCGAACGGTCGGCGCGGACCGAGCCGCCGGTATGGAGTATACGAATACGCGAGGCGAAGCGGAGGCCGTCGCGGCCGAGGCGGCCGTCGAGGTCGATGCAGTCCGCCTCGGCGACGAGGCGGGCCTGCTGCATGGGGGAGAGCCAGAGGCGCCCGGAGTAGGCGCCGGGTTTGTCGGCGGTGAAGTGGTAGACGATGACGCCCGCGGGGTGGCTGGCGAAGGCGGTGCGGCGGTAGGTGACGCCGTCTTGTTTGTAGGTGACGCTCGCGGTGGCGCGGTCGAGGT
>CBIHRE010000421.1:0-4897 GCA_966212385.1 uncultured Akkermansia sp.
GCGGCGCGCTCAAGACACGGCGCCGGGCGGATGGGCGGGGTTGCCGCTGGTGTGGTCAAGGTCCTCCCATGGCGCGCCATACACGTCGTCGAAAGCGATGCGATCGATGGGGAGACGGCCGGGATGCAACATGGCGGAGTCGGCGCCGCGACCCACGGCGAGCAGGGCGACGACCTCGGTGTCGTCGGGCAGTTCCAGCGCCGAACGCACGGCCTCGGCGTCGAAGCCCTCCATGGGCGCCGTCTGCCAGCCGAGCGCCTCGAAGCCGAGCATCAGGTAGGTGAACGCGATCATGACCTGGCGCGTGAGCCAAACCTCGCGCGGAAGCTTGTCGATGAACTGGAAGGCCGAGTTTTTCATCTTCGCGAGCTTGGCGGAATCGTCCGCGAGATCGCGCCCGGTGCGGGCGGCCTTGGTGCGGATGATCTCGTCGGCGTGGTCGCGCCAGCCCTCGCGCGGCGCGGTGGCGACGATGACCACGGGCGCTTCGGTGATTTTGGCCTGGTCGAACGCGGCTTCGCGCAGGCGGGCGCGTCGCTCGGGCGAGCGAAGCACGAGGAAGCGCCAAGGTTGGAGATTATAGCCCGAAGGGGCCTCCGCGGCGAAGCGCAGGGCACGGTCGACGACCTCGTGCGGAACGGGTTCGTCGCGAAAACCGGACATGGCCCGCCGACCTCGCACCAAGGCTTCAAACGCCTGGGCGGCGGCCGGCAATTCGGAGAGTCCGGGCAGGGGGGCGACGGCGGTGGACATGGTGATGGCGGTTTTCGCGACGAAGGGGGCTTACTTGACGATGAGGTTGTTCTTCACGTCGTGCACCCCTTGCACGGAGCGGGCGACGGCCGTGGCGCGTTCTTTTTGCGCCTCGGTGTCGACGAAGCCGCTTAACTGAACCGTGCCGCGGAAGGTTTCGACCTGGACGTCGCGGGCCTTGACGACCTCGTCGGAGACCAGCGCGGCTTTCACCTTCGCGGTCAGCGCGGAGCTGTCGATGTATTCGCCGGTGCTTTCGCGCGTCGTGGTGCTGGAGCAGCCGGAGACGAACGCGCCGCCGAGGGCGAGGCCGAGGGTGAAACAAAGCAGGGTGGATGAGGTTTTCATGCGGATTATGGGCGTGGATGTTTCGTGCGGCCCGCCGCCGAAACCGGTTCGGCCGCGTCGCACTTCGTCAGCATAGTCCGCGGGGGGAAGAGCCGCCACCCAGCCGACTTACGGCGCGGACATCGGGGCGGCACCGAACGGGCCCCGCGGGATTCACGGCGAGTCCGCCGCGGCGGCGGGCGGCGGCACGCGGGCCCCGACCACGATCGCCGCGGCGATGAGCACGAGGTTTTTGACGATGTATTGGCCCTCCATCGTCAACACGAAGGGCGCGCGTTGGAAACAGACCTCGGGAAGAATGAAGAGCGGCAGAAAGGTCCCCGGCATTTGTAGGAAGAGCAGGAGCACGCCGAGGCGCACCAAGGGGCGCCAAAGCAGGCAGAGTCCGATCGCCACCTCCCACCATCCGAGCAAGGGCAGGAAAAGATCCGGCGGGAGCCAGTAGATGGTGCGTTTGACCAAGTCGTTGGCCGGACTCGCGTCGAGCGGCTTCAGCAGGCCGAACCACACGAAAACCAAGGCCAGGGCCAGACGGAGAAAAGGGAAGCCGATGCGCTCCAGGCACTCGCGCACGCGGCGATCGGCGGCGAGCAAGGCGCGCCGGCAAGCGAGATGTTTCATCGCCCCCACGTTATTCCGACCATCCTCCTTTCCGCATCCGGCGCACGGGGGGTTCGAAACACCGGTAAATTCGCCGCTAAGACCTTAAAAGCCCTTGTGGTCATCCCGTCGGAGGCTTTGTTAAAACCCAGAAACGCACCCGGATACGTATCAATGGGAGATTTACCTATGCCGGGTGAGGGGCCCAACTCCGATGCCGGTCAAAATGCTTTACGCGTAGCCTTTGCGAGACAGCGGCTTGCCGCCCTCCCTCTTCAACTTAAACCCATGCCTCAGCCACGCGCGAACTCGCTCAAAATCCTCGTCGTGGAGGATCGTGAAGAAGATTTTCACTTCTTGTCCATGCTCCTGAGCAGGCCGCAGTTGATGGAGGTCTATGAGCTGGATTGGGCGGTGTCTTTCGACGAGGGCATCGCACGGCTGGGAACCCGCCGTTACGACGCGGGACTTTTCGATTACGGCCTCGGCGCCGGCACGGGCTTGGATCTTCTGCGGAAGGCCGTGGCCGTGGGCACCGACATGCCCATCATCCTCCTGACGGGGGTGGACAACCCGAACATCGACAACGAGGCGCTTCAGACCGGCGCCTCGGATTATTTGTGCAAGGTCGGCCTCACGAGCGTGCAGCTCGAACGCGCCATCCGCTATGCGCGAAAGCAGGCGACCACGCTCGCCGAGCTGCGGCGGACCAGCCATCTGCTCAACAGCGTGCTCTCGCACCTGCCGGTCATCGCCGGCCGGGTCGACGGCGACTGCTCCGTCATCGAGGCCCGCGGCCGCGGCCTGGACACGCTCGGCGTCGATGGCGCCGAATTGATCGGACGCAACGCCTGCGAGATGTGGCCCGCGCTCGCGGGCGAGCTCAAACGCGCCGTCGCCGGCGGCGAATGCTCCTTCACCAACGAGGTCGCGCGCGGAGACGCCCGCCACTACTTCGACTGCTATTTCCGTTTCGACGAGGCGCAGGGGCGCGGGGCGATCGGCTTCGCGATCGACGTGACCTCCCGTGTCGCGGCCGAAAACGAAAGCCGCCGTCAGGCGCGCTTGCTCCAAAGCATCCTGAGAAACCTGCCCGTCATCGCCGGTCGCCTGGACGCGCAGGGCCGCGTGATCGAGGCCCAGGGCGAGGGCTTGCCGGCGCGGGAGCTGGCGCCCCGCCATCTGCTGGGCCGCGTTTTTTCGGATGTGTTTCCCCAAAGCCGCGAGGCGATCTCGCTGGCCTTGGACGGCGGCAGCGCGAACTTCGCGCTCGGCGGTCATCAAGGGGAGCGCGAGTGGTCGGTGGATTTCTCGGTCTCCTTCGATCCCGACCAAGGCTCCGGCGCCACCTTCTTCGGCCGCGATCTCACCGAGCGCCGCCGATTGGAACGCGAGCTCCTTTCCGCGAGCGACAACGAGCAGCAGCGCATCGGCGCGGATCTGCACGACGGACTCGGCCAGCAGCTCACCGGCCTCGCCTGCATGGCGGCCGCGTTGCGCGACCGGCTCCGCGCCAAGCTGCCCGCCGAGACGGCCACGGCGGAGATGGTCGCCCGCCTCGCCAACGAGGCCACCGAGCAGTCCCGCGCGCTGGCCCGCGGCCTCAGTCCCGTGACGCTCGAGGAGCACGGCCTCGCGACCGCGCTCGAGGATCTTTCCTACCAGGCACAGCGCCTGCATAACATCGAGTGCCGTTTCACGCTGCGCGGCCCTTCTCCGGAAATGGACCACATCGGCGCCATCCATCTCTACCGCATCGTCCAGGAGGCGATCCACAACGCCGTGCGCCACGGCACCGCGCAGCGCGTCCGCGTCGGCCTTGTCACCCGCGGCGATCGTCATCGCCTGATCATCCTCGACGACGGCCAGGGCTTCGACACCCAAGGCCAGCGCGGAGCCTCCGGCCGCGGCCTTCGCCTGATGCATTACCGCGCAAACATGCTCGGCGGCGTGCTCACGGTGCGCTCGAGCCTCGGCCTTGGCGCGCGCGTGATCTGCGACTGGCACACGAGCTCCGTCCTCGTGGGCGCGGGCGCGGGTTCCTCCTCCTCTCCTTTCCTTCTTCCCGATGAAAACTGAAAACAAGCCTGCTTCGCCTACCAACGCGCCGGCCACGGCGCCCGGATCCAACTCCTCCGAACCTGTCCGTCACCGTATCTTTCTGGTCGACGACCACCCGGTCACCCGCGAGGGCGTCCGTGTCCTCATCGACCAGGAGCCCGACCTCGTGGTCTGCGGCCAGGCCGACAGCGCCCCCGCCGCCCTCCAGCTGATCCAGCGCCTCAAGCCCGATCTCGCCGTCGTCGACATCACCCTCAAGACGACCAGCGGCATCGAGCTCATGAAAAACGTGAAGGCGCTCCTTCCCGATCTCCCCGTGCTGATCATGTCCATGCACGACGAGAGCCTCTACGCCGAGCGCGCCCTCCGCGCCGGGGCCAAGGGCTACGTGATGAAGCACGAGGCGAGCGACCGCATCCTCACCGCGATTCGCAGCGTGATCGCCGGCGACCTCTACCTGAGCGAGAAGATGAAGGAGAAGATGCTCCATCGCCTCGTCCGCAGCCGGAAGAACGAGGTCGTCTTCACCATCGACACCCTGAGCGACCGCGAGATGGAGGTCTTCCAGCTTATCGGAAACGGCTTCGGCACCCGGCAGATCGCCGAGAAGCTCAATCTCAGCGTCAAGACCATCGATTCGTATCGCGAGCATCTGAAGCTGAAGCTCCGTCTGGAAAAAGGCTCCGACCTCGTGCGCCACGCGATCCAGTGGGTCCGTAGCGAGGGCGTGGTCTGATCCTGCGCGAGTTGTTCTCGGGAAACACCGCCGGCCCAGGTGCCCGCTCGGGCCGCGGTCCAGCTCGCATTGGCAGCACATCTTGAAAAGCCGCCCCTCGTCCGGGGCGGTTTTTTCATGTCCGCATCTCGTGATCGCGTTTGAAGGTGGACGGGGCGTCCGCGCGCCCGTCGTGCCAAGACCGTCGGCTGATCGTGTATGGATTTTAGCGAGAGGTGGACGCGCGGGTCCCTCCGCGCGTTGGGCTGGTCTCACGGTCGCCGGCGCTCCGGAACGCCTGTCGCGCCGTCTGCCTGCTTAGAGCATTTTAAATGAAGTCATGGCCGTCTCCGGAAGCGGTTTGGCGTGGCACGGGCGTCCCGCCCGTGGGTTCGGAACATGGGCGAGACGCCCATGCCA
>CBIHRE010000422.1:0-4897 GCA_966212385.1 uncultured Akkermansia sp.
CGGCCGGCCCGCGATCGCCCGGGCCTCGCCGCCGGCTCGCGCCACCAGCCACGCCAGCGCCGCCTCGCGCTCCGCCGCGCCCGCCGAGGTGTCGCGACCGCTCGCCCGGGCCGCCGCCGCTTCGCGCCACGCCACCGCCTGGCCGACGAACCACGCCTTCGCGCCATCCCAGCCCTGCACCTCCCGCCAGTGGCGCGTCTCTCCCGCGAGTTGCCCGTCGAGTTCGAAAATCAGCCGCGGATGCCGCCCCGTCTCCACCAGACGCGCGTCGATCACTTGGTGACAAGCGACGCAGGCGTTCGCTCGCGCATAGGCGCCGCGCAAATCGCGCATGCCCGCCGCCACCTTTTGTTCATGCGCCAGATCGGTCCGCGTATGCGTGCGCAGCCAAGAGTCGTTGCTCTCGTGGCAACTTGCGCAACCCACGCCCTCCGCCACGCGCAGGTCCTCGCCGCGCAGCGTGGTCGGCACGTTTGCCGCGGGCGCGTGGCAGGCCGTGCAGCTCGGGCTCGTCGTCACGTCGGCGATCCCCAGCGCCTCGCCCATCCGCGCCGAGCGCGGCGTGGCCAGCGTGCCGAAAGACCGCGCATGCGGATCATCGCGGGTAAACTTGGCCACCGTTCCATGCAGCTCGCCCGCGCCTCCATGGCAGCCGCTCGTCGCGCAAGACGCGTTGCCCAGGATCTTCGCGATGACGGCCGCCTCGCCGGCCTCCTCCGCCGCGCCCGCGACCCCGCCCGCGAAGCAAACGAAAAAAAGCGGGACGAGCCTATTAAGCGGTTTACGCATGGGCATCAATTTCGCTTACATCGCGCCACGGGGAACAGCCTGAGGCAATGCAAAGGTTGGATCCCCTGGCCACCTTCGCTTTCACAACGCTCTCTCCCCATGTCCGCGCTCGATCTCTCGTCGCAGGGAATCGCATTTGGTGCCGGCTGTCTCCTCGTGGGCGGCTTGCTCGTGCAACTCGCCTTCATGCTTTTCAACAGCCTGCGAGCCGCCGCCCACGCCCGCGCCGCCCGCGCCCGCGAGCTCCAGCGCCTCGACCTCGACATCCGGGCCGCCCGCCTCCGCATCCAATCCGCCGAGCAGGAAAAATCCGGCTGGAACGGCGTCCGCAAATTCACCGTCGCCAAGAAGGTCGCCGAGTGCGCGGACACGTTCTCCTTCTACCTCGAGCCGCACGACCGCCGCTCGATCGCCGGCTTCAAGCCCGGCCAGTATCTCACCTTCCAGCTCGCCATCCCCGGCCTCGGCAAGCCCCTCGTCCGCTGCTACTCGCTCTCCGACTGCGCGCGCCCCTCGCATTACCGGGTCACGATCAAGCGCTGTCCGCCCCCGCCCAAGACCGCCCACCCGCCCGGCGTCGGCTCCTCGTTCTTCTGCGATCAGGTCAAGGTCGGCGACATCCTCGACGTGAAAGCCCCCGCCGGCCACTTCTACCTCGACCTCGAAAAAGAAAAGCCCGCCGTCCTCATCTCCGGCGGCGTCGGCATCACCCCGATGATCGCCATGGCCCACGCCCTCATCGAGGCCGGCTCCACCCGCGAGTGCTGGTTCTTCTTCGGCGCGCGCAACTCCGAGGAGCACATGCTCCGCGCCGAGACCCTCGCGCTCTCCGCCAAATACCCCAACCTGAAGCTCCACGTCTGCTACTCCCGCCCAGGCGCCAACGACGTCCTCGGCCGCGACTACCAGCACGAGGGCCGCGTCACCGTGGAGCTCATGAAGAGCCTCCTCCCCTCGCAGAACTACAACTTCTACCTCTGCGGGCCCGGCCCCTTCATGGAGAGCATAACCAGCGACCTCTACGACTGGGGCATCCCCGACGGCCAGATCCACTTCGAGGCCTTCGGCCCCGCCTCCGTCAAACGTAAGGTAAAAGCGGATACAGGCCACACGATCTCGCCGATCCCCGCCTCGGCCGCGGCGAGCTTCGAGGTTTCCTTCGCCAAGGCCGGCAAAAAAGCCCCTTGGTCGCCCGACTTCACCTCGGTCCTCGACGCCGCCGACGCCTGCGGCGTGCGCATCGACGCCGGCTGCCGCGCCGGCAACTGCGGCTCCTGCCTCGTCGCCATCAAATCCGGCCAGGTCGAATACCTGAGCGCCCCCGGCGCCGAGCCCGAGGCCGGCTCCTGCCTCGCCTGCATCTGCCGCCCCAAGGGAGCCCTCGTCCTCGACGCCTAAGCGCCGTCGGCGCCCACGCTCCCTCCTCCGTCTTCCGCACCTCCGGCTCCTTGCTCCCCGCTCCACGCTCCTAGCTCCCCAATGTCGACCCTCGCCGTCAGCCAGGACCGCCCCAAACGCTGGGACGCCCCCTTCAGCACCGACACCACCAGCGAGGACGTCGCGCGCGTCCTCGAGTTCTCGCCCTTCCGCGAGATGAACCTCGACAGCTTTCCGCGCTCCGCCCCCCTCCCCGACATCCTGCGCAACGACACCGCCATCCGCACCTACGCCAAAGGCGAGATCATCGTGCGCGAAGGCGACTACGGCACCTCCGCCTTTCTCATCCTGCAGGGCAAGGCCCGCGTCGTCCTCCCGCCCGGCCTCCCTCCCCGCCAGGTCGGCCGTCGCGAACGCGAAAAAAAGAGCCTCTTCCGCTCCATCGCCCAGCTCTGGACCAACCATCGCGAGGACGAGGTCATCTCCCGCCGTCGCTCCCGCGAACTCCACGCCAAGAGCTTCGTCATCCAGGACATCCCCCGCGTCGTCGCCGACCACAAGACCGCGCCCATGCAGGCCGGGGACTTCTTCGGCGAAATCGCCGCCCTCTCACGCATGCCGCGCACCGCGACCATCTTCGCCGACCAGGACCAGACCCAGCTCCTCGAGATCCGCTGGCAGGGTCTCCGCGACCTTCTCAAATACGATCCCGCCCTCCGCCACCACGTAGACAAAATCTACCGCCAGCGCGCCCTCGCCACCTACCTCTCCGAAATCCCTTTTCTCCGCCACCTCACTCCCGAGGCCCGCGCCGCCGTCGAGGCCGCCACCCAGTTCGAGACCTACGGCGACTACGACTGGTCCGGCGAATACAAGAAACTCGCCCAGGCCGGCGCCGCCGCCGTGGCGAAGGAGCCGCTCATCGCCTCGGAAGGCGATTACCCGAACGGCATCGTCATGATCCGCTCCGGCTTCGCGCGCCTCACCCAACGCCACGGCGCCGGCCACCGCACCCTCAACTACCTCGGCGCCGGCCACGTCTACGGCTTCGACGAGATCGCCCACAACTGGCGCCGCCCCGACGAACCCGTCTCGCTCCAATACAGCCTGCGCGTCATCGGCCACACCCACGTCCTCACCATCCCCGCCTCGGTCATCCAGGAACACGTCCTGCCCTCGCTTCCGAAAAACCAGCTGCCGCCCTTCGTCGAGCCCGTCGAACGCGCCGCCGCGCCTCGCGCCGCCGCCCCCGGCGTCGACGCCGGCCTGATGGAGTTCCTCACGCAAAACCGCCTCTTCAACGGCACCAAGTCGATGGTCATCGACCTCGACCGCTGCACCCGCTGCGACGACTGCGTCCGAGCCTGCGCCGCCACCCACGACAACAACCCGCGCTTCCTCCGCCACGGCCCCGTCCACGACCACCTCATGGTCGCCCAGGCCTGCATGCACTGCACCGACCCGATCTGCATGATCGGCTGCCCCACCGGCGCCATCCACCGCGACAGCTTCGGCGGCGAGGTCGTCATCAACCCCGACACCTGCATCGGCTGCACCGCCTGCGCCAACAACTGCCCCTACGGCTCCATCCGCATGGTCGAATCGCGCGACGCCGACGGCGACCTGCTCCTCGCCAGCGACCAGAAGCCCATCCTCAAGGCCACCAAGTGCGACCTCTGCCTCGACCAGCTCGGCGGCCCCGCCTGCGTTCGCGCCTGCCCCCACGACGCCCTCGACCGCCTCGACCTCAACTCCTTGACCCCGCTCTCCACCTGGCTCCGCCGCCGCTGATCCACCGCCCTTCATCTTCCGGCTCCTAGCTCCCTGCTCCACGCTCCCAGCTCCAGATGCCCCGCCCGCTTCAACTCCGCCGCGCCGCGCTCTCCCTCGCCACGCTCGTCGCCTGCGTCGTCCTCGCGCTCTACTATCCCCGCCTCGAGGCCGCGCTCCCCCACCTTGTCTACCTGACCGGCTGGGCACTGCTCGGACTGTGCCTCTTCCTCACCGCCTACAACGCCCGCAAAAAGCTCCCCTTCCTACCCCTCGCCAGCTCCCGCCTCTGGCTGCAAATCCACGCCTACGCCGGCCTCTTCACCGCGGTCCTCTTCGTTTTCCACCTCCGCTTCTCCGTCCCCGGCGGCGTCTTCAACCTCGTCCTCGCCGCCCTCTTTCTCGCCGTCACCGCCAGCGGCCTCGTTGGCTGGTGGATTTCGCGCGTCATTCCCCGTCGCCTCACCACCGCCGGCGGCGAAGTCCCCTTCGAACGCATCCCCGTCGTGCGCCGCGAACTCCGCCTCGAGGCGGAAAAAACCGCCCTCGCCGCCATCCCTGAGGCGAAGGACACCACCCTCGCCGACTACTACGTCCGCGCCCTCGCGCCCGCCTTCGCCGCCGGTCCGCGCGTCCTGCCTCATCTCTTCGCTTCCCGCCGCGAGCTCAACGACCGCCTCGCCACCCTCGCGGAGGCCGGCCGCTTCCTGTCCGAACCGGAGAAAGCCCGCGCCGCCTCCCTCGCCGAGCTCGTCCGCGCCCGCCACGTATTGGACTTTCACTACGCCAACCAGCTTCTCCTGAAAGCCTGGCTCTTCGTCCACGTCCCCCTCACCTACGGCATGCTGCTCTTCGCCGCGTTTCACGTCGTCCTGGTCACGGCCTTTAGCGGAGGCGCCCGATGAGCGAAGCCCTTCCCCGTGGCACGGGCGTCCCGCCCGTGCTCTCCGCCTCCGTTTCC
>CBIHRE010000423.1:0-4895 GCA_966212385.1 uncultured Akkermansia sp.
AGTTGCGGGCGCTCGCCGATTCGATGGCGCAACTGGCCTGGATGGCCGAACCGGACGGCTATATCTTTTGGTATAACCGGCGCTGGTTCGAATACACGGGCACGAGTTTCGAGCGGATGCGCGGATGGGGATGGCAATCGGCGCACGATCCGGGGCTCCTGCCGCAGGTCATGACGCGCTGGAGGGCGGCGGTGCGCGGGGGCATACCCTTTGAAATGGAGTTTCCGCTGCGCGGGGCCGACGGCGTCTTTCGCTGGTTTCTCACGCGGGTGATGCCCGTGCGCGACGAGGCGGGCCGCGTGGCGCGGTGGCTGGGGACGAGCACCGACATAGACCGGGCGAAGCGCGCCGAAAACGCGCTGCGAGAGGAGACGCGCGTGCTCGAGCTTCTCAATCGCACCGGGACGGCCATCGCGGCGGAGCTGGAGCTGCCCGATTTGTTGCGCACGGTGACCAACGCGGGCACGGAGCTGAGCGGGGCTCGTTTCGGGGCGTTTTTCTACGCCGAGCCCGAGCGGGGCGGGGAGCGGCGGGAGGGCTTCGTGCTGCACGCCTGCGCGGGCGCCCCGCCGGCGGACCTCGCGGAAGCCTGCGAGGGGCGGAAAAAATTCCTGTCCGGGATTTTCAGCGGCGGGGCTCCCGTGCGCAGGGACGACGCGCCCGAGGACGTGCAGGCGGCGGGTTTCCCTCCCTCGCGGAGTTACCTGGCGATTCCGGTCACCTCGCGCGCGGGCGAGGTTTTGGGAGGGCTTTTTTTCGGCCATCCCAATCCGGGTGTCTTCGACGCGAGGGCGGAGCGGGTGTTGGTGGGCGTCGCGGCGCAGGCGGCGATCGCGATCGACAACGCCCGCCTTTACGAGGCGGCCCAGCGCGAGATCGCCGAGCGCGTCCGCACCGAGCAGCGGCTGCGGGAAAGCGAGGCGAGGCTGCGCGTCTCCCTCCAGACCGCCGCTCTCGGCACCTGGGAGCTGGATATCGCGGCGGGTGCGGTGGAGATGGATGAGCGGGCGCAGGAGCTGCTGGGCCTCGGAAAGTCGTCGGTGGTGACATTGGAGGAATTTTTCGCGCTCACCGCCCCCGAGGACATGGAGGCGCGGCGCGAGGCCATCCTGCGTCTTTGCGCGGGGAGGACGGAGCGGCTTGAGGTGGAATTTCGCGTCGGGTCGTCGGCGCGCTGGCTGAGATCGAGCGCGAAGCCGGTGCGCGACGGGGCGGGCGCGGTGATCCGGGTGGTGGGCGGGATGCTCGATATCACCGACTTGGTGCAGGCGCGCGCCACGACGGAAGAGAGGCGGCGGGAGTTGCAGCGGCTCGTCGAGGAGCGCACGGCTTCCTTGCATCAGGCGATCGCGCAGATGGAGGAGTTTTCCTACAGCGTGTCGCACGACTTGCGCGCGCCCTTGAGGGCGATCCAAGGGTATGCGCAGGCGGTGTTGGAGGATTGGGGGGAGGGATTGAAAGGCTGCGCGCGGGATCATCTTCAGCGGATTTTGGGCGCGGCCGAGCGAATGGACCGGCTGACCCGCGATGTGCTCACCTACAGCAAGGTCGCGCGCGGAGCGGCGCCGTTGGCGGCGCTCCCGCTCGATCGTCTCGTGAACGACGCGATCGAGCACTACCTTCCGCCGCGTCCCCGGGGGGCGGAGCTGCGAGTGGAGGGCCCTCTTCTACCCGTGCTCGGCAACGAACCCCTGCTCGTGCAGGCGATATCCAACCTGGTGGCGAACGCGTTGAAATTCGTGGAACAGGGGGTGACGCCTCGGGTGCGGGTATGGACGGAGCGATGCGGGGGCAAGGTGCGGCTTTGGGTTGAAGACAACGGCATCGGCGTGCGGCCGGAGCATCAGACCCGGATCTGGGGCATGTTCGAGCGTGTGCATCCGGCGACGAAATACGAAGGGACCGGCATCGGGCTGGCGGTTGTCCGCAAGGCGGTGGAGCGGATGGGCGGAACGGTCGGGGTCGAATCGGACGGATGTTCGGGAAGCCGTTTTTGGATCCAGCTCCGGGCCGGATGAAAATCGGTCGGCTGCGCGCCGCCGGATTCTTCCCGGTGGCAACGAAGGCGGTTTTCCCCGGTCGCGTTCCCTTGCTCCGAGGGCGAAACGGGCCAAAATCCGCTCATCAACCGTTATCCGGAGGTAAACCAAGTGAATGCTTCAATCACCACTGTTTTTGGCGCTCCGGCTCTTCGAGTCGGGATCATCGTGGCGGCCGCGTTTTTCCCGGCGCGGCTGGGGGCGGACACCTATGCGATCGTGCGCCCGCTTCCGACGGGAGCTCCTCCCGCGTTTTCGACGCCGGTGCCCGATCAGCGCGCACCTCTCGACGGAGGTTGGCAGGCCGGCCGGGACGGCGACCTGGGCGATATTCGCCCCGAAGCGGAACCCGCGCGCCAAGAGGATAAAAAGTATCCGAAAAGGAGATACGCGTTCTTTTGTTTCGGGCCCGCCTTCGGGACCTCCGAGCGGGGCATCGATCCCAATTTCATGCCTCCGCCGTCGGTGACGGACGTTCAAACATCGTCGTCGCTCAGCACGGTGCGATACACCCGCGCCCCTTCGAACGGCCCCGGGCGGGCGACCTGGGTGGGCAATGACGGGAGCATGATCAGCTACAGCGTAAAGAACGGAGGGCGAGGGGAAGCCGACGAGTCTTTGGAGCTCGCGGAACGCCGGAGCGTCGCGGATTTGGTCGCCGAGAACAGGACGGAGATGACCAAGATCTCGTGGAACCGGGCTTATAAGAAATACCCGGAGCTCGGGGTGGAAGATAGTCCCGAGCGCGCGGCGTTTGAGGTTTATCTGGCGGAACGTCGCGCCGAGCCTCTTGACGCCCCGCTCTTCGAACGGCCGATGTGGCCGGAGGAGGTCTGCGCCGCTTTCATGGCGGAGTGGAATTGGAAGAAAGCGGAGGCGGAATCGTGGGACCGGGTCCGGGCGAAGATCCGTATCTTCAACGATCCCGAGAGCATCTACACGCGCCGCTTCATGGAATTCACCCAAGATCTCCGCAATTATCCGGAAGGTGCGGCGATTTTCGACGACCCTACCTGGCCCGAAAAGGTTTTGGAGCTTCACGACCAAAAGCTGGGCCCGGTGCCCGCCCGTTTCCGCTGATCCGTCTGGTCTGGTGCCCCGGGCGGGAGTCGAACCCTTGACGGTCTCGGCGCCCGCTTTGGCGTAAGTCGAGATTTCTCCCTCTAAGCCCTCTGCCAGAGGCGTCTTATGCGCCTCTGTGTTTTTCATGGTGAACGCCACAAGACGACAACGGACGCCACTAGACGCAAGGTTTTTGGCAAGAGCCGGGCAAGAGTCGGGACCCTTAGCGACTTCGGAAAAGACAAAACCCGCCATTCGCGTCTTGCGAATGGCGGGTCGAAGAAACAAACCTCTAGGTTACTGAACCAGCAAATCGAATAGATGGTCGGGACTGTCGGCCGTGGGGAAAATCGGCGACGTAACGGAAGCCCCAATGACATATAGGCCGGGCTGGCTAATGGTCACTTTGAGGATTTGCCCGTTCGGGTCCGGATTATCGTTCCAGTCTACACGTTGCGATATGGCTCCGGGTTGATTCCACTGGTAGAAGGTCCAGTGCGGGTCAAACGGGAGGGAGTAATCGCTGAAATACAGGTATTCGTCAGGTATCACTTCAAAATGATACACACCGGGAGACAGCGGAAACCCCAGCGGCTCCGTGGTGACATATTGATCTGCTTCCCAGACGTAAATATTTAGGCCTAGGGAAGTGACGTCGGGAGTTCCTGTCACGATAGTAAAGTTGAAGGTATCAAACAGGTTACGCACCGTGAAGCTGTAGGTTCCCGGAGTGCTAGTCTCGAAAACTGCTCCGGAACTGCTTAGCGTAATTGAATATTCCGAGGGGTCCATTTCCTCCCCAGTATCGTGCGAAAACGCGCCGGTGCATTCCCAACTGCTGTCCAGCCCACTGAGAGCTGTAGGGATGGCGATAACAGCGTTAAGGCCAGTGGTTCCGTGGTAGCCGCCTTCTTTTACGGATACGCCGTTGATCGTTACCGGAGGCAGAACATCACCGGGGAAGCCGGGGTTTTCGAAACCGGGCATTCCGGGGAATCCGGGGATACCGGGATTTCCGGGGAACGCAGGCAGAGGTGCGGGCTCCGTTGGAAGGCCAGTAAGCGGGAGCCCACCACCGCCACCGCTGCCGCCGGTGCCACCCGATCCACCGCTGCCGCCTGTGCCGCCCGAACCGCCAGAACCACCCGATCCACCAGAACCGCCGGTGCCGCCCGATCCGCCGGTGCCGCCCGACCCACCAGAACCACCGGAGCCGCCCGTGCCGTCGGGAACGGTAATAGTTTGAGAATACTTCACCACTTTCAGCCGGCGGAGATGTTTCAGTGTTCTAGTATCTCTCGTTACCTCTGGGTTATTGTTGACGAGTTCAATGGTCCATGTGGGGTCGTCCACCGTCGGCTCGGTTGAAACCATTGCATAGGAGCTACTGTCGGCCACCACCGTGTAAGGTGTTCCGGGGTCGGCTAGTTCACTGGCGCCGGGCGCGATGGGACCGCCGGGAGTTTCAGTGTCTATGATGGGGGGACAGAAGTCGTAAGGGGGAATAGATGGATTATATACACAATCGCTGTGACCGTGCTCGTATTTGTAATACTTCGTCTTGCTCGCGAGATGTGTTGAACTGGTGGAAGATCTCGTGCGTTTAAAATAGTTTCCGATAAACAGGGGATTTGAGTATGAATAGTGTTCGTAGCCCTCGGTTTTGTCCGTAAAGCTCCATGTAGCCCCATTAGGACCTTCAGAGTAGAAGCCCGTTTGGGTCGTGGTTGTCCCGTATGCTTCAATGTGAAAACTATCGCCCTCTAATCTTAATTCCTCCGGTCGTCCGTCTCT
>CBIHRE010000424.1:0-4887 GCA_966212385.1 uncultured Akkermansia sp.
CGTAGAGGATGCGACCGAAGCGGGTCACGCGGTTGGCATGGACGTGGTTGTCGCGCTGCGCGGTCGTGAGATAGGTCCAACCCCAGCCAAGGCTGATGCCGGAGTAGGGGAGATCGCTGAGATCGTTGTGCTCGATGACAGATCCGCGGATGTAGCCGGCGGCGATGCCGAGACAGCCCCAGTCCTCGTTGGCGCAGTCGGTGACGAGGTTATTGGCGATGCGCAGGCGTGCCGAAATCTCGCGGTCGTCGGCGGGATTGTAGGGGAGGTGCGTCTCCTCGCCGCCGTCCATGAACTTGCCGAGTTGCAGGCCGTTGCCGGCGATGTCGCGGAAAACGCAGCCTTCGACATCGAGGTCGCGCAGACCGTGCTCGGCATCGAGGCCGGCGGAGGCGAGGCGTTCGAAACGACAGCGTTCAAAGTGGATTTGCTCAGCGGCTTCGACACGAACCGCGCCGGGCGGACGGCCGACCCAGGCCTGGTTTTCGAGGCCTTTTTTCGCGGGGGTGCCGGGCGGCAGCATCTTGTAGGCCTCGGTCATGTAGAGGCCGGCCTGGTGCGGCACGTGACCGGCGAGGGCGGGGCGCATCCACGCGGTGTGGGCGAAGCGCAGGTCGCGGAACTCGACGTGCCGGACCGGACGCTCGAGCGACCCGACGATTTCGAGCAAGGTTTCCTGCACCGGCACGACGGCGCGTGCGGCGGCGAGGTCTTCGCCGGGACGGGGCCAATAGTAGATGCGGCGCGCGGCGATGTCGTGATACCACTCGCCGGGGGCGTCGAGCAGGCAGAGCGCGTTTTGAAGGAAGAAGGGCGCGCGGTAGGACTCCGTCATGATCGGAGCCGGCCAGGGATGCTCGAACTGGACGCGGCTCTCGGGCTGGTGGAAACGCACGCGGATGGCGGCGTTGCTCGTGCCGTCGTCACCGATCGGGCTGAACTCGCGCACACGCAGGAGGGCGATTTCCCATTGCTGGTAGATCACCATCTCGAGGGCGCTCAGGTCGCCGGTGATTTCGGCACGGGCGGGAATCGTGGTGTGCTGGTCGACTTTGTCCCACGTGAGCAGGCGGTCCATTTCGCCGACGTTAGGAGTGCGGGCGCGGATGGCTTTGCGATCATTGATCCAGAGCTGGCGAAACTCGCGGGGGCGGCCTCCGACGAGAGGCGCCTCGGCGATCCAGACGCGCTCGCGGGCGGCGGCGGGCAGCCCGGCGGGCGCGGGGGCGGAGGCCGAGGGATCAGTTAACTTTGTCCAACCTGACGCGAGCGGGAGGCCGCCATCGAGGACGGGTGTCTCGCCGGGGGCGGCTTCGAAGATGGTGGGGCTTTGCGCGGTGCCGGAATCCTCGGGGCGCACGCACCACGCGGCGTCGAGAGCGTAGCTGCCGCCGCGGAGGACGATGCGCACGGGCTCGGTCAACGGTTCGGTGGCGAGGCGGCGCAACTCGCGGGCGCGGCGCTGGGCGGCGACGAGGGAGAGCGGGTCCTCGGCGGAGCCGGCGGCTTTTTCGCCTCCGGCCGGGGAGGCCCAGAATTCGGCGGCGGGAAGCGGATGAAAGACGAGGGCGAGGAGCGCGAGGCAAGTTGCGAGGCGCTTGGTGGCGGCCGGGGGCGAGGGGCAGCGCGTGGGCATCGGGAAAGCGGGAAGCGATACGACTCAGGCTTTCGCCGTCTGGCGACGGGTTTCCAGTTCGGCGCGGATTTTCGGCTCCCGGAGCTCAAACCTCCGGTAGAAGAGGACGGGGATAAGGCTCAGGAAAAAGCAGGCCGCCGGCAGCCAGACCACGCTGAGTTCGATGCCACGGAGCACGGATGCGGTTTGCGGCACGTTGGGCACATAGCCGCAGGCTTGCAGGATCCAGCCGGGCAGCGCTCCTCCGAGACCGGCGCCGGCCTTGAGGCAAAACGCGGCGCCGATGGCGGCGAGCAGTCCGGCGGCGCGAATGCCGGTTTTCCATTCGCCGTAATCGACGCTGTCCGAGATCACCGAAAAGGGCATCGCCATGGCTGCTCCGCTGGCGAGAAACCCGAGCGTCCAGCCCGCCATGACGATACCGAGCGAATTTCCGTGGGCGAGTCCCCAGCCCATGACGAGTTGGCCGAGGATCATGCCCGCGAGTCCGCCCGCCCACACCCGGCCCTTCGACCATTTGTGGCACATCCAAGGCAGGCAAAACACCGTGCCGAGCGAGATGAAGTCCAAGGCGAAGGCGACCGAGATGAGGTCTTTCCTGCCGAGCGTGTATTCGAAGAAATAGGGGGCCGCCGCGACGCGCGAGATGAAGGCGACCCAGAACAGCAGGCTGCTGCTCGCGATGATCCACCAAGGCCAGTTCCCGCGCAGCGCGCCGAAGCCTTGGAGCGTCGGCTGGGGTTTCTCCTCCGCCTTCACGACTTCCTTCAGGTTGCGAAAGGCGATCAGGAAGAGGCCGATGGCGACGGCGGCATAGATTGGGACGGTAAGCAGATAGCCTTTGCGGTCATCTCCGTCCCCGAGCCAGCCGACGAGTTTCATCGCGGTGAGGTTGACCAGCAGGACTCCCAGTTTGGATCCGAACATGCGGAAGCAGGTCAGCACGACCCGCTCCTGAGGATCGGCGGTGATAACCGACAAGATCGCGGTGACTGGCGTGTTGATGCCGGTGTAGAGGATGTTGACGACGATGTAGGTGCCCGCGGCGTAGAGAATCTTGGCGTTTCCGCTCAAATCGGGTGTGGCGAAGGTGAGGACGCCGAAAATCGCGAAGGGACCGCAAAGCCAGAGAAACCACGGGCGGGTTTTGCCCCATCGGCTGCGCGTCTTCTCGAAGACGATGCCCCAGAGCGGAGCGTCGATCGCGTCCACGAAACGCGCGATCAACATGATCGTGCCCGCCACTCCGGCGGCCAGCCCGTAGATGTCGGTGTAGAACTTGAGCAGGTAAAAGGAGATCGGCGCGAAAACCAGCTGGCAGGCGATGTCGCTCGCCGCGTAGCTGAAGCGGACGGTGTGGGATGTGCGGCCGGGGTTGTCGCTCATGGGGTGGGAACTTTGGGGCAGGTGGGGCCAAGGCTGCTCAAATCGATATGGCTACGAAAGGCGCAAGAGGCGCAAAAGAATCGGGACGCGCGGGTCGAAGCGGAAGCGTGAGAAGGGTTTTTCCGTGCGAGTGACGGAGGGCTCTTGCATTCCGCCACCGAGCCGCAGGCGGCGCCTGCCGATGGGTAGCGCTACCGTGCCGACCGGAGTTGGATGAGCGGTCGCGCGAAAGCACGTCCACCACGTCGTGGCCTAGCCTTCGCGGCATGGCTTAGGCGGGGAACAGGTGGGCGAGCTTGTGGCGGGCGAGGAGATCACGGACTTTGACCGGTTGGCCGGAGGAGGCGGCTTCGTCCATCGCCTGCATGAGGGCGACGGTCACGATGCCCTCCTCGGCGTCGGGGCGGGGCGCTTCGCCTTTGGCGAGGCAGCGGGCGAAGTAGTCGAGGTAGTTTTGGTATTCGCCCGCGTGGTGGGAGTGGCCCCCGAAACGGAAGAAGTGGGCGTCCTGATCCTCGAAGGTTTCCACCATGGCCTGCTTGTCGGTCTTCCACGCGTAACGCAGGTCGTAGTAGTCGCCCTGGCTCGCGCCCTTGGTGCCGCGGAGGACGCAGCTCATGTTGCTGTCGCGAGCGGTGGGCACGACGGGACCGGAATAGGCTCCGCTCACGCGCGCCACGCGGCCTTCGGCGTCACGCATGACAAATTGAAAGGTGTCGGCGTGCACGAGACCGTGCTTTTTACCGTTCGGGCTGAGGAGGGCGTAGCCGGAGACTTCGGTGATGCGCGGCAGATACCAGCGCACGAAATCGACCGGGTGGCTGAGGCCGCCGTAGAGCCACTTGAACTCGGCTTTGCGCGCCCACGGCTTGGCGAGGAACCAACGGTGGTCGGCGTTGTAGCAGGCCTCGACGCAGATGAGGTCGCCGAGGATTCCCTTCTCGTAGTGCTCTCGTTGACGAGCGAAGGGGGCGAAGTGGCGGGAGCTCTGACCGACCATGACGTGGCGGCCGCTCTTCTTCACGGCGGCGAGCACATCCCGAGCGGAGGCGAGGCTGTCGATGAAGGGCTTGGTGCAGACGACGTGCTTGCCGGCGGAGAGGGCGCGGATGACGTGCTCGGCGTGGAGGTGGTCGGGCGTGTAGATGCCTACGACATCGATCCGCGGATCGGCCAGCATGTCGTCGTAGCGGGTGGTAAAAGCCTTGGCGGCGAGCTGAAACTCGGCGAGCCGTTCGCGGCCGAGCGCTTCGTTCATGTCGCAAAGCGTGACGACATTCCACCGAGGGCTGGTAAGACCGGCGGAGATGATGCTTCGACCTTCGCCGAGGCCGAGGACACCGAGGCCGAGGGGTTTCATAGAATTTGGGAGTCTGCAGAATTTTAAAATCCGCGAAGCTGGTAGAAAATAAGGCCGGTCGGGCAGTTGCCGACCGGCCTTATTTTGACCAATGGTAGGAAAGGATAAGAAGGAATGTTATTTGATCTGAAACCAACGATCTAGTTTCGCCTTAGACTCCGCGTTGCTGTAATCGGTTTCGGTCAACGAGAGCCCAGCCACGTGGCCGTCCAGAAATAGAGCGTTTGCGATTCCCGCGTGGCGAATGAAGCCGGCCGTATTTTGGTTTTTACGGACTTGGTTCATTCCGCCGGAAATGTCGCCTTTGGTCTGGGGAACCGTGATTTGGGTTCCGGCAGTGGACTGTTCGATCATGAGCAGGAGTTTTGCAGGGGCGGCTGCGTCAGAGATCTTATAGCCATTTATGTTTTTACCGAGGTTCAGGGCGGGGCCAACGTTAACGGCGTCGTTGGGCAGGGCGAATGCATACTGATAGAGGTTAGCTGTGCTGCTTGTTCCATTAACC
>CBIHRE010000425.1:0-4873 GCA_966212385.1 uncultured Akkermansia sp.
GCCCACTGCTGGATCGCGTTGGCCTGGATCTTTTGGCCGCGGCCGACGGGGCGATCGGGCTGGGTGTAAACCGCGGTCAGCTCCACCAACGCGGAGCCCTCCGGCCCAACGAGCCAGTCGAGAAGCGGAAGCGAGATGGCGTCGGAGCCGAGGAAGACGCTGCGCGGTCGGATCATGGGCGCGCGTCCTCGACTTCCGTTATGCGCAACTCATGTGCCGCATGGTCGGCCCAAAAGCCGATAATCCAATCACCCACCAACACATGATGCATGATTCGTCCCATCTGATCCGTGGTGGAGTAGTCGCCTATTTGATGAGGATTCCGGCTTAATTCGAAAAGAATGCGTCCGAGCGCGCGTTGCCGTTTTGGCGACAATGCAAGCAACACGGTCAAGGACTCCGCCGACAAAATCGGCCGATAAGCTCCGGCGCGTGACACGAGGGCAGGTCACCCGGCGATATAATCGTCGAGAGGATACTTTTTACCGGCATCCATTTCGCGCATGATGCGGGACGCACGGCGACGACCAGCGGCAGATTCACGCTCCAGGCGCACGAGGTATGCCTTGGCTTCCCGGCGCTGCTTGGCGCTGAGCTTGGAAAGCCGCTGCTTAAGATCGAGCATGGCGGTGGCGGTCATGACGGGAACCTTAGGCTGCGGGGCTCAGCCGTCAATCAGAGCGTCTTGAGCCACTTCGCGACTTCGGCGGAGAGCGAGGCGAAGGCGCCGTCGGTGGCGGGCTCCTTGATGCCGTCGACCAGCGTCCAGTGTTCGACGTGCTGGATCGATTCACCGGGGGCCAGCTTAGCCAGCGGACTGAGCGTCTCCAGCTCGCACATCTTTCCGTTGGTGAAGGTCTCGAAGGCGCATCCGTTATCCGGATACGCGGCGCCGGCGACGACGGCGGCGTGTTTCACGAAGGCGGTGCCGCCGAGCCAGTAGGCGGACCAGCCGGGATAGTTGCTCAGCCCGAGCTTTTGCGGGCCGGGAGCGGCGGGAACATCGATGCCGACATAGTCGCGGTGCAGGTCCCAGACCTCGTGCGAGAGGTCGGTATAGCTCCAGGGCACCATGGTGTAGGTCGGGAGGAAGTCGCCCTTGGCGTGGTCGCCTTTCGGGTGGAGCGGAACGACACCATAACCGCCGGGGCGAAGCATGGTGAGCGCCCAGCAGGCGGTCTCGACCGGCCAGACGCCGAGGTTCGTCAGCGCATGGGTGACGCGCACGGTGCGCTCGCCGAGGATCTCGATCTTCAGCGCCTTCTGAATGCCGGTGGCGGGCTCTACGGGCTGCGCGAGCGCGATGCCGTTTTTAACCGGCTTGAGCGCGAGGGTCTCGTTGTCGGGCTGGTAGGTGCGGGGGTAGGCCTCGGGCGCGTGCCAGAGGCGGTGGCCGCCGCGGAGCTTGAAGCCGGTGTCGAAGCCGGGCTCGTCGGCATCGGACATCTCCCAGAAGAGGTTGCCGGCCTTGCCCTTTTTGGAAGCGAAGGAAGTGATGCGCGGGCCGGCGCCGATGGTGACTTCGAGGGCGAGGGCGCCGGTTTCGAGGCGGAGTCCGTCGGTGCCACGAATATCAATCTTCGAGAGTTTCATAGGGGAAAGCTTCGCCGAGGCCCTGCGCCTCGCGTTCCTCGCGCACCTTCCACTTGGGAACGCCGCTTTCCTCGTTTTTGAGACGGCGCTTTTCGGCCATGGAGGCCTTGCCGGTGTAGGGCGTGCCGGGCGTGTGCTTGGGCTTGCCGACGAGGTCGAAATACACGGGGCAGCCGTCGAGGCCGAATTCCTTGACCATGCCGGCCTCGAGGTAGCGGCGGTATTGCTCGGAGAGCTTGTCCTCACGATTGCAGAACAACTTGACGCGAAAGGGGCGCACGCCGGTCTGCACGACGTAGTAGACGCGGAAGCGTTTGCCGCCGATGGCGGGGGCGGGCACGCGTTCGGCGAGGTCTTGGATGAGCGCGTTGAGCTTGGCGGTGGGGATTTTTTTCTCCGCGTTGCGGTTGAGCTGCACGGCGCAGTTGAGCAGGCGGTCGACCTCGTAGCCGCTCATCGCAGAAACGAAGAGGATGGGCGCGCCGGGGGTGAAGAAGAGGCGATCACGGATGGCCTGCTCGTATTTGGCGCGGTATTCGCGCTCGGTCTTGAAATCGTGGATCGCCTCCTCGGGGGCGCATTCGGGATCGAGCCCCTTCTTGAAGGCATCCTTCACGACGTCCCATTTGTTGACGATGACGATGATGGGCTTGCGCTCCTTGATGGCCTCGCCGGCGATGGCCTTGTCCTGCGCGGTGACGCCGTCGATGGCGTCGAGCACAAGGAAAACGACGTCGCACTTGCTGATGGCGTCGAGCGAGCGGAGGCGGGAGAAATACTCGACGGGCGAGGCGAGCTTGGTCTGCGCCTTGATGCCGGCGGTATCGATGAGGCGGAAGGGGTATTCCTTGCCGTTGCGGCCCCGGAAGGTGAACGGGATCTCGATCGCGTCGCGCGTGGTTCCGGCGATGTCGGAAACGATGAGGCGATCGCTGCCGAGCAGGCGATTGGAGAGCGAGGATTTGCCGACGTTGGGGCGCCCGATGAAGCAGACGCAGAGCGGCTGCGAGGCGTCGCGACGCCCGTGAAGCGCGGCGGGGAGCGGATTGCCTTCGGGGTCGGTCTCGGGCGCATCCTCGTCGGAGGTTTCGTCGGATTGTTCGGCGGACGCGGCGGAGCCGGGGGCGGTGTTTGAAGCGGCTTCGGACGCGGGCGCGGGCCCGAGTTTTCCGATGATCGCGTCGCGAAGATCACCCTCGCCACGACCGTGCTCGGCGGACACGCGGACCGGTTCGCCGAGACCGAGGCGGTAGGCTTCGCCAAGATCGATCTTGTCGTCGCCGAAGTCGGCTTTGTTGACGACCAAAACGACGTTCTTTTTTCCGCGACGGAGGCGGTTCGCGATCTGGGCGTCGAGCGCGGTGAAGCCCTCCAGGCCGTCGACGACGAAGAGGATCAGGTCCGCGGCCTCGATGGCGAAGTCGACCTGCTTTTCGGAGGCTTTGGTGAGCTCGACCGGAGAGTCGCCGCCCTTGAGGCCGAGGCCGCCGGTGTCGAGGAGCGTGTAGGCGCCGTCGTTAACGTAGGCGGAAACGACGTCGCGGGTGACGCCGGGCTGGTCGTGCACGATGGATATGCGCGACCGTGTGAGCCGGTTAAAGAGGCGGCTCTTGCCCACATTGGGCCGTCCGACGATTGCGACGATGCGTGACATGGCGAAAAACCATGCAGACTACGGACCGGCCTGGGCAAGGCACAAGCCCGGAGGCGGGACCCTCACAAACCGGGCTCGGAATACGTAAAGGTGCCCGAACCGGAGGCGAAGGTGCCGTAGCCGGAGGCATAGACCGAGACGGAGAAACTCCCGCTCTTGGTCGTGTCGAAGTCGTAGATATAGGTGCAATAGATGCGGACGCCTTCGACCATCGTGTCGAAGGTAAGCCGGCAACGGGTGGCACTTACACGAGTAAAGACCGCCGGGGCCTGCTCGGTGGTCCGGTCGTCGAAGTCGTAGATGTTCACCTTTCCGGAGGGGAAGGTGTGGCGCTCGTTGATGTTAGCGTAGTCACCGTCGATGAAGTAGGCCTCGCCATTGAGACGAAACGCCGTCTGCGGAGAGGCTCCGTAGGGGGCGCGGCTGACCTGCAACTTGACCGGCTTGGTGGTCGCGACGCCGAGCGAGTTAGTGATACGCACGGAGTAAAGCGCTTCGTCGGCCAGGCCTAGTGGCGAGAGGGTGAGCTGGGCGGCGGTCTTGCCCGGCATCTCCTCGCCGTTTTTCAACCATTGATAGCCGACCTCGGGAAATCCGGTCGCCGTGACCGAGAGCGTATGCGTCTGGCCTTCGCGACGTTTCGCAGCGGCGGGGGCGGCGACGATTTTCGGAGGCTGGTTAACTACCACGACGGCGGTGTCGCTGGTGACGGAGCCAAGGGCGTTGGAGACCACGACGTCGTATTCGCCGGCCCGGGCGAGGCCGGCGGTGAACGAATAGGAGGCGCCGCGGGCCCCGGTGATCGGCTGGCCGTTTTTGCGCCACTGATAGGCGGGGGCGGGAGTGGCGACCGCGGTGATGCGCAGGGTCACCTTTTCGCCAGCAAGCGCGGTGACGTCGTCGAGGGGTGCGAGGATTTCGGGAGCGTGGCGAACGACAAGCCGGGCGACGGCGCTCACGGCCGGTTGGCCGAAGCCGTTGCCGACCGAGACGGAGTAGCGGCCGGCCTCGGCCCGGGTGACCGGCCCGGGCAGCGTGTAGGCGGGGGCGTTCGGCGCGCCCGCGATGGGTTGGCCGTCGCGCATCCACGTGTAGGTGAAATTCGAGGGACGACCGGCGGCCTCGACGGTAAAGGTGACGAACGCGCCGGCGTCGACCGTCTGCGCGCGCGGCTGCGTGGTGATGCGCGGGGCGACGGGGAGCGCGAAGGTCGCGACCTGGCTGGTGGCGGAGCCTTGGGAATTGGTGGCGACGACATCGTAGTTGCCCACCCGCGCGGCCGCGGCGGTGAAAGCGTAGGTCGCGGAGGTGGCGCCGGGGATGGCCTTGCCGTTGCGGCGCCATTGGAGCGCGGGCGCGGGATTGCCCGCGACGGAGACGGCAAAGCTCACGGTTTGCCCGATGGCCGCGATCACGGCGTCGGGATGATCGGTGAACGAAGGCGCGGCGAGCGGCGGGAGCACCGTCAAGTCGGCGATGCGGACCGCGGTGCCAGACGAGTTGGTGGCGGCGACGGAATAGTCCGCATCGTTGCCGAAAGCCGGCGTGACGACCGAAAGCGTGGATGTCGTCGCTTCGGGCACCACTTCGCCATTGCGGAACCATTGGTAGGTCGGCGCGGGCTCG
>CBIHRE010000426.1:0-4872 GCA_966212385.1 uncultured Akkermansia sp.
GCCGAGCGGGTCGCCGTAGACGACCACGTCGGCGACGTGGCTATCGTAGGAGGCGAGGCGGCCGCACATGTCGGCGGTGCCATACCAGCCGGTGACGTCGACGGCGGACTGCTTGAAGCCCGCCACGCGGATGCGGGCGGGGGAGCCGCTGGCCCAGTGCGACCAGTTGGTGCTGGCAACCTGGGCGTAGACGTAGGCCTCGAGCTGGGCCTGGCCGCCCATGCTGTTTTTCCAGGTGGCGGGATAGCCCACCACGAGATCGGACTCCGCCTCGGCGCGAACGGTCGAGGGAAGGCAGCAGGCGACGACGGCGGCGAGGATCAGGGCGGCGGGGAGGGATGGAAAGCGTCGGAACGAGAAAGACATGGCGAACGAGGGGCGGGCACGCGGGAAGGGAGACGACATGGGCGGGCGCGGCGCGGATCAGTTTTGCGCGGTGAGGGGGCCGCCGCAGGGCATGGGCGAGTAGACGGCGGGGTCGATCTCCTTGAGGATCACTTCACCGGGCTCGCGCGAGTCGGCGGCGATGAAGAGGCCGTCCTCGGGGGCCATGATGTTGAACGATTCGCAGGCGCCGGAAAAACCGACGCAGGCGAGCGAATCGAGCTGGCCGACGATGCGGCCCATCACGGCGCCGCGGTGGCCGTCGACACGGGTCTCGAGCACCTCGACCTCGACCTCCTTGCCGTCCAGAGCGGGCAGAGTGAAGCGGGTGAACGGCTTTCCGGAGGCGCGGGCCTGCTCAATCAGGAGGGCGACGGGTTCCTTCCGGTAGACGAGCTGGCGGCGCTTGATGCGGGTGTTCTCCTCCATCATGCGCGTGAACTCGTCGGGGTTGTGCGCGAGGAGCTCGATCACCTCGGGGGCCTTGGCGTCCTCGCGGGTCCAGGCGTGTCTTTCGGTTTCCACGCTGGCGGAGAGCGGGCGGAGGACCGTCGGACCGAATGTATTTGAGCGTGGAGAAGGCGAGGGCGTGGGCGCCGGCGGCGAGTCGGCGGCCAACACGGGGGCGGCGGCCGTCGAGGCGGGATGACGACCGTTCTGCCACCAGACGAGGGCGGTGAGGGCGGCAAGCGTGAGGGTGCCGAGGGCGATGCGGCGGCGTGTGCGGGCTGTCATGGAGGAGATGGGGCGGGGCGACGGCGCGGCTTAGGGTAAGCGTATGAAGCGGCCCGATGGGACCGGTGTGGTTGCGTAGTGGTCGCGGGCCCGCGGCGCCGATAGGGGTTGAAGGCGCGGAGGCGTCAGGATCCCGCGGTCGCGGACTCGTGCGAGCCCGGGGAGGAATTGTGCTCGAAAGACATCTCGGCCGCGAGCGGCCACGAGCGGAGCCTTAGCCGGGGGTCGTGGAATCGGGTGACGGGCCGGGCCCGAGGCTTGCTCGCGGCAGGAAGTCCGGAAGCAAGGCGTTGCGCGTGGGAGCGCCGCCGCTCGCGATCAGGCTCAGGGCGGTGTCGGCGGTGAGCCGCCCCAAGTGCCGGGCGCTGTAGTGGTAACGGGAAATCGCGGGAAAGGTGAGGTCGAGCGCGCGATCATCCCAACAGGAGATGATGCTGGCTTCCTCCGGCACTTTGACCCTGGCCGCCTGGAGGTGGCAAAGCACGGAGAGAGAGGTGTCCGAGGACCCCACGCAATAGGCGGTGGGGCGCGTGCGGCAACCAAGGAGGGCGGCCATGCATCGCTGGATCGCGGAAGGCTCCATTTCGTAGCTGACCACGCGGGCGTTTGCGCCGAGACGGCGGGCCTCCGCGACAAAGCTTTGTGCGACGGCCCGATCGCCGAGGCTGGTCGCCTGGTCGATGAGGTAGACCATGTCGCGGTGTCCACGTGCGTGGAACACGCCGCCGGCATGTTCCACGGCGTCGTAGTTGAGCTCGACCGAGGGCAATGGCACGCCCTCGGCGCTCCGACCTAGCACCAGGGTCGGGAGTTCACGGCTGGCGAACCACCGCTGCATGGGCGGCGGTGCGTAGGCGAGGATCCACGCGGCGGTGTCGGGCAGGGCCTGGAGCTGCTCCAGCGCGAGCCGGCGGAAGCGGCGAAACAGGCCCGGGTGGCACTCGATGACGAGACGAAATCCAGCGGGCTCCAGACGCTCCGCGGTTTCGTTCAACAGGGCTCCGGTGACGGAACCGTGCGCCATCGCCGGATAGGGGGTGAGGACGCGAACAAGGTGGCCGCGTGCATTTTTTTTCGCGGGCGGGTTTTTTTGGATGTGATGGAGTCGTCCGCGCCCGCCGAGCCGGACCAGCCGCTCCTTCGCGAGCTGGGCGAGCACCTTGCGCAAGGTGGTGCGACTCACGCGAAACTCGCGGCAGAGTTGCGTTTCCGGGGGGAGCGTCTCGCCCCATCGACCGGCGTTTATCCCGTCGCGCAAGAGATTGAGGAGCTGGCCGTGAAGCGAGGTCCGCAGCGGAATATCAGCCAAGGTAGGGGACATGGAATGCGTCGGGTGCCGCTCCCGTTCGGGCTCGGTCGCGATGGGGTGTGCGCCCACGTTAAGGGCATCTGTCTGATAAACGGATTCTGCCCAAAACTACGCCAACTTTCCCTTGGTTTTCAATGCGTCGTCCGGCGACCGCTTCCTGGCGACGCGGAATGCTTCGCGCGAAGAGGCGAGGCGCCAGCGGCTTGGCGCCGATCCCGCCCGCCCCAGGCGCTTCCTGCGTCTTGCCGTCGGACCTTGTTCGATACCACTCCGCCCACTCGGCGGAAGCGGACCGTCAAAATCGCGTCCGCCCCTCCGCGCGATACTCCCGACGAAGCCCCGAGCGCCGGCGCGAGAAACGCGGAATTCCTCGTAGGGCGCCTGGCTGTTGTTGTCTCCCGACCAATCGGAGCGCCGGCTCCTTTTTCCTCACGGGGTCACGATGATGTTATCGAAGGTCGAGGTGTTCAGCGTGGTGGCGGAGCCGCTGGCGACGGCGAGGCCGACGTAGCAGTTGGCGGCCATGGTCACGGTGGCGCTGCCGATGGTGGTCCAGGTGCCGCCGTTGGCGCTCTTCGACGCGGTGATGGTGTTGCCGCTGCGGACGAGGCGGATCCAGAGGTTCGGCGCGGTTCCGCTCGAGCTGTTCGTGTTGCTCACGTTGCCTCCGGCGGTGGCGCGGCGCTCCCATTTGTAGGCGCCGGAGCCGGTGACACCGAGGGCGGCCATGCGCGAGTTGGCGACCAGCGTATCTCGGATCATGATGCCGACGCGCGCGCCGGTGCCGGTGTTCTGGAGCGTGCTCACACGCGCCGTGATCGCTCCGTCGCCGGAAAGCGCCTGGTAGAGATAACGAAAGCCGTCGCTCGTGCCGCCGAAGGAGCCGGCGCCCTTCACCGTGTAGGCGTCGGCGTAGAACTCGGCCGAACCCGCCAGGCCGGGAGACCCGATGTCCGCGCCGAGCCAGGGGGCAGGAAAGGGAGTGAGCGCGACGTTTTCAAAAGTCGCCGTCCCGAGCGCGGCGTTGTTGCGGCTGGTGACGGCGAGCCCGGCGAAGACCGAAGGGGAGAGCGGCACGGTCGCGGTGCCGACCTGGGTCCAGGAGGATCCGGTGGCGGAGACGTAGGCGGTCAACAAGGAGCCGCTGCGGGTGAGCCGCACCCAGTTGTTGGGAGCGGGATTGAGCGCGGGTCCGGCGAGGGACGAGGTCGGGCCGGAGGCGCCGGCCCGCCACTGGAAGCGGAAGCCGTTCGACGGCGTGGTCGCGATCAGCGCGTTGAGCGCTCCGGCGGCGGAGCCGTCGCGGATCATGACGCCCGCCTTGGCCAGCGGATCGTTCGCGGTCTGGGCGCTCACGCGTGCGCGGATCTCGCCGTCACCGACGAGCGGTTGCCACGCGTAGCGGAACGCGTCGGCCGTGCCGCCGATGTCGGAGCCGGAGCCGCCGACGGTGTAGGCGCCGTTCGTTTCGTATGCGTAGCCGGCGACGCCGACGGCGCCGATGTCGCCCGCGGACCAGCCGGCGGGGAGCGAGGCGTTCGCGACGGTGATCTCGAGCGAGGTCTCGGCGAAAAGGCCGCGGCTGTCGGTGGCGCGCACGGTGAAGGTGTTGGCGCCGGCGCTGCCCGCGGGAGGCGTGCCGGTGAGCGCGCCGTCGGCGGCGACGGAGAGCCAGGCGAGCCCGGCGGTCTTGCTGAAGGTGATCGTGTCGCCGGGGTCGGGATCGCTGGCGTCGCCGGCGATGCTGGCGGAGTATGGCGCGCCGACGGTGGCGGACGGTTTGGCGAGCGGGTTGGCGACAAAGGCGGGCGCCCGGCCGTCGGAAGTGAGCACGTCGGGGCCGGCCTGGTAGTTGCCCAGGATTTCCTGCGCGCTCAGCGCGTAGTCGTAGACGCGAAACTCGTCGTAGGTCGCGTCGGCGTTGCTGTCTCCCGACCAGTTGGAGCGTCCGAGCCAGACGTTCAGGTCGTCGAGGGTGCTCGGCCCCAGGAGGGTGGGCAGGGTGGAGAGGAGCACGCCGTTTTTGTAGAGCCTCCACGCCGAGGCGGAGCCGTCGTAGGTGGCGACCAGGTGCATGCGTGCGCCCAAGGTGGTGGCGCCGGCCATGTCCTGGGTGGCGCCGCCGGTGAGGAACTGGCCTCCGCGCTCGAAGCGGATGTTGGCGGCGGTGCCGATGGTGGCGCTGACCATCAGGTAGTCGGCGCCGTTGAATGTGCCGCCGGGCGCGGCGATCTCGTCGGCGGAGTTGTTGCCGAAATCGAAGATGCGCGACCAGTTTTGGGCCGTGTGGACGGTGACCCAAGTCTCGTAAGTGGCTTCGGTGAGGCCGGGGAAGTAGACGCCGGAGCCGGAGCCGAGGCCGTTGGGCAGGTCGATGTAGGCGGCGCCGGCGGGCGAGCCTCCGGGCAGGCGCACGCCGGCGCCGTCGGCCGAGGCGCCCGAGC
>CBIHRE010000427.1:0-4849 GCA_966212385.1 uncultured Akkermansia sp.
CTTATTCCGCGCCCTGCAAGGCATGAGCGCGGGGGCGGGCGTGGTGATCGGCCGGGCCGTCGTGCGCGACTTGTTCGAGGGAGTGGAGGCGCGGCGGCTGATGAGCCGGGTGGCGTCGGTGTTCGCCGTCGCGCCCGCGATCGCGCCGGTGATCGGCGGCTGGTTGCACGCCTGGTTCGGGTGGCGTTCGGTGTTCGGCCTGCTCGTGGTGATGGCGGCCGCGCTGTGGCTTGCGTGCCGGCGCTGGTTGCCGGAGACCTTGCCGCCGAGGGCGCGCCAGCCGCTGCGGGTCGGTCCGGTGTTGCGCGGTTACGGCCGGGCGCTGGGTTCGGCCCGCTTCGTGGCGCTGGTCGCGGCCTTGGCGCTGAATTTCTCCGCGGTGTTCGTCTACGTGGCATCCGCTCCGACCTTCATCGTGGACGTGCTGCGCCGGAGCGAGACGGGTTTTCTTTGGCTCTTCGGGCCGATCACGATCGGGCTGCTTTTTGGCGCGCGCTGGGCGGCGCTTGTGGCGGGGCGCTGGGGCAACTTTCGCACGATCGGCGTCGCCTACGGGGTGATGGCCGCGGCGGTGGCGCTGAACCTTGGTTTCCACGCGTGGCACGAGGCGGTCCTGCCGTGGAGCGTGGCGCCGCTCGCGCTCTACGTGGTGGGCAACGCCTTGGCGGCGCCGAGCCTGACCTTGATGGCGCTCGATCTGATGCCGGAGAATCGCGGGCTGGCGGCCTCGTGCCAGGGTTTTGTCCAGACCGCGGGCAACGCCGCGGTGGCCGCGGTGGTGGCGCCGCTGTTTTGGAGCGGGGCGCGAAGCCTGTCGCTGGGCATGGCCTTGGTTTTCGCGACGGGCGCGCTGGCGTTTCTCGTTTATTTTTCGAGGCGGCGCCGGACCAGCCGCGAGATCTGGGGTGGCGCGGCGTTGTCTGCCCGGGCGGATTGAGATCGGTTGCCGCCGCGAGGCGGGGCGGGGCGTCGGTAAATTCCCGATGCGGGACTAGGGCTGCCCGCCGGTTTTTGCGGTCGCTAGCACGGTTTTCGTTTCTCTTGATGAATCAAGGTGTAGCGACGCGGACGAGTTGCGCCGCAGCTTGCGGAAAAAGTCATAACGAGCCCTTTCCCAACCACTCTCAAGGATCGCCCATGGCACGACGTATCCGTTTAAACCGGTTCTGTTCGTTGCTCGCGGCGTGTGTCTGCTGCGGCGCGGCGATCGCGGCGGACGAGGAATCCGACATCGGGCAACTGAAACGGATGGGCATCGCCGAACTGATGGAGTTGGAAGTGACGTCGGTTTCCAAGGCGCCGGAGTCCGCTCAGAACGCGGCAGCCGCGCTGGCGGTGGTGACCGACGAGCACATTCGCCGGTCTGGCGCGACGACCGTGCCGGAGGCGCTTCGCTGGGTGCCGGGACTTCACGTGGCGCGGCAGAACTCGAACGTCTGGGCGGTCAGCGCGCGCGGCTTCAGCAGTGTGAACTCCGAAAAGCTGCTCGTCTTGAGCGACACCCGCAGCATCTACACGCCGCTGTTCTCCGGGGTGGTCTGGGATGTGCAGGATTACCTGATGGCGGACATCGAACGCATCGAGGTGATTCGCGGGCCGGGCGCCGCCCTCTGGGGTTCGAACGCGGTCAACGGCGTGATCAACATCACGACGAAGAGCGCCGCCGATACCCATGGGACGCTGATCGAAACCACCGCGGGGACGGAGGAGCGGGCGATCGTCGCGGCCCGGTATGGGGACCAGACGAAGGGCGGCGTCCATTACCGCGTGTTTGGCCAGTATTCTGAGCGGGATGAAACCTTTAACAACGCGGCAAGCTCGGACGATTGGAACATCGGCCACATCGGATTCCGGGCGGATGCGAATCCGAGCCCGCAGAATTCGTGGACGGTGCAGGGCGACGTCTATCAAGGGCGCGTCGGGCAACTCGCGCCGGCGGTGACGATCATCGGACGTCCGGGCCCGAGCGGCGACTTGGAGAGCACGGTGGCGGGTGGGAATATCCTCGGGAGATGGAGACATGAATTCGACGCCGATTCGGACATCCAGCTTCGGGCCTACTACGACCGGACGCACCGCGAGGATCCGAGCTTCGTGGACGACCTCCACACGATCGACCTCGACCTGCAGCACCGCTTCGCGCCGGCGGTCAACCACGAGTTCATCTGGGGGGTGAACTACCGCTACACGGCGAACGAGAACGAGGGCGGGGGGATTTTCGAGGTCCGCCCCTCGTCATCCGAAGACAATCTCTTCAGCGCCTTCGTGCAGGACAAGGTGACCTGGCGGGAGGCGGTCCACGTCACGCTCGGAACGAAGGCGGAGCACAACGATTTCAGCGGCTTCGAGCTTCAGCCGAGCCTGCGCGCGGCCTGGGATATTTCTCCCAGGCACACGGTCTGGGCGGCGGTGTCGCGCGCCGTTCGCGTGCCCAGTCGCCTGGAGCGGGATATCTTCATCGATGCGAGCGACCCCGCGGGCAACCCGGTGGCGCGGCTCCTCGGAAACGACGACTTCGAGTCGGAGGAGCTGCTGGCCTACGAGCTGGGCCATCGTTGGCGCGCGCTGCCGAATCTGCACGTCGACGTGGCCGTATTCGAAAACCGCTACGACGGGCTCTCGTCTTTGGAGGTTGGCGCGCCGTTCACCGATCCGAGCGACGGCCGCACCGTGATCCCGATCTCAAGCCAGAACCTCACCTCCGGGCGGGCTTGCGGCGTGGAAACCCTGGTGAGTTTCTCGCCCGTCGAGCGATGGCGCTTGTCCGCCAGTTATTCCTATCTGGAGCTCGAGCTCGAACCGTCGGGGCAGGATATCAACCGGGGCGAGTTTTACGAGGGGGCGAGCCCCCGGCATCAGTTCGCGTTGGGATCCTACCTTACGCTGCCGCGGGGCTTCGAGCTGGACGCCCATTTCCGGCACGTGAGCGCGCTGGAGAGCCTCCCGGAGATTCCCTCCGGCGAAGGCATCCCGGCTTACAGCGAGCTGGATGCCCGGCTCTCGTGGCGTGCGTCGGAGACGATGCGAGTGTCGCTCGTGGGCCAGAATCTCATGCACGAGCACCACCTCGAGTTCGGCACCCCCGCCGCGCGAGGCGCGATCCAGCGCAGCGTGTATCTGACTGTGGCGTGGGAGCTGTGAGCGGGCGCCGGGGAGATTAAGCGGCTAAGTGGTCCGTTAACTCCATAAGCCGGCATGATGCGCAACACCGACATCGGCTCGGGAGCCGGGTTCAGTTCTTTGAACCAATCATCCCCGAACGAGTGCCGGACTTCGCTGCCGCGCCATGCCGGCCTTTGGTCATTTAAAACCGAAGGACGTGTGGAGCGAGGAGTCACGCTATGCGCGCATCTGGCATGAGAAGGCGACCGACGTGGGAATCGTGGCCGAGTTGTTCGCGCAGGGTGGGCGCGACGCTTTCGATACGGCGGTGGTTGTCTCGGGCGATGCGGATCATGCGCCGGCGGCGCCGGTGTTTCGCGGGTTGTTTCCCGGGAAACGGGTGTTGTTCGCCTTTCCCTTGACCGCACGCCCGGCACCAGTTTCCCGAGGCGGTTCGGCTGCCAAGCGGCAAGTTTGTGGCGCGGCCAAAGGCGTGGGCCGGCGCCAAACACGCCCTAGACGCGTTCGGCCCGAAGCCCTCGTGGTGTCAGCACGCCGTAGCAGCTCTGCATGCCGTCGAGACACCACGAGCGGCCACGCTGACGGGCGCCTTTGGGATTGGCGGTGTGGCCGACGAGCTGCGGGAGGGGCAGGGTGTCCTCGAACTCGTCGTCCCAGTCGAGCCAGGCGATGCCGCCGACGGGCGCGTCGCCACCGCGCACGCGGCCGGCTTGGAGGAGCGGGTGAACGGGGCGGTGGAGCGCGAGCGTTTCGAGGGCCGTGCGGCATTGCTGGTCGAGCAGGGCGAGCGAGTCGTCGGGTGTGGGCGCGGCGGGCCAGTGCGCGGGGGCGAGGCCGGCGTGGCTGAGGAGCCAGCCGTTCACGCAGACGAAGAGGCGGGCGGCGCGCCAAAACTCCGGCGAGAGGTCCTTGGCGATGCGTTTGGCGGCGTTGTGCGCGTAGGCGCTGCCGCACTGAGTGCCGAGGTGGCGCGGCGTGCGGCGCGCGAGGCAGGCGGGGCGGGCTTCGAGGTATTGGACGTCGTGGTTGCCGAGCAGGAAGACGGCGCGCTCGCCGAAGCGCTGGCGGGCGTCGTTGAGCCAGGCGCAGGTGTCGGCGACGCTCGCGCGTTCCCGCGGCGGGCGATGCGAGTCAAAGTAGTCGCCGAGGAAGACGATGAGGTCGGGCGGCGGAGGTGCGGCGGAATCGGTCGCGGCGCCGTCGGCGTTTTCCCGCGCAAGGACGTGCTCCACCCACGCGAGGTCTTGGTGGACGTCGGCGATGACGAGGCAGCGGTCGGCTTGGCGGTGCATCGATGCGGGCGGGTGCGGGAAATCCTAATTTTGGATAAATTTGGATTTATTGGGATTTGTTCGAATTGGAACTGGGACACGAAAAAGCCGCGCCCGGTGAGGGGCGCGGCTTTGGGAGAACGAGGAAGAGAACGAGAAAGATTCGCTTAGGCCTCGAGCTGGGGGCGGGACGCCTCGGGCCAGTCGATGTGGAAGAACTTGCCGCGCTTGTTGTCGACGCGCTCGTAGGTGTGGGCGCCGAAGTAGTCGCGCTGGGCCTGGAGCAGGTTGGCGGGCAGGCGCTCGGAGCGGTAGGCGTCGTAGTAGCTCAGGGCCGACGCGAAGGTCGGGATGCTGATGCCGCTCTCGACCGCGAGGGCGATCACCTTGCGCCAGTTGGCCTGGGCCTTCTGAATGGTGGAGTTGAAATACTCGTCGAGGAGGAGGTTCGCGAG
>CBIHRE010000428.1:0-4831 GCA_966212385.1 uncultured Akkermansia sp.
CATCCAGGTAGGGATTGCGACGCGATGGCGCGGGGAGAGCCAGATAGCGATAAACGCCGGAGAATTCGGTCTCGAGACGCGGGCGCACAAAGCCATGCCAAAAGCCGGCGGTGCCGCTCACCAACTGGCCGGCGGAGGAGAAGACGCGCTTCGATTTTGGCACGTGGCTATAATTGTCGGCCTCTTCAAACTCATCGAAAAGGAAGGGAAGTTTGGCGATGTAATCCGGGGCGGCCATCTGGCCAAGGAAATCGGAGGTCGCCACCATGCATGCCGCCACCCGCGCCAGTTCCGAGCTAAAGGCGGCTTTGTCCGCCCGTCCGTTCAATCCTGTGCAGCGGATCATGCCGACCACATCGTCTATTTCGGCACGATTAAAGCCAAGGGGAGGCAGCAAGGACGCCGCCAGTGCCGCGCTCCGAAGAACGTGGGAATGGGTATACTTCGCTCCGGTGCCTTGGTCGTCGCCTTGCGCTTTCAAGAAGCCGGTGTCGTGAAAAAGGATCGCGGCCAATCCCAACTCCAACTCGCGCGGCACACGGTGGAGCTCTTCGGCCCTCATGTAGCCGGAAACGTGATCCAAGTAGCAACAACTCGCCTGAGCGGTGTGAGCCAGATCGTGATAGCGGAGGTCGATCGGCTTGTAGTCCCAAATATTTCCCTCGAACAGATCCCCGACGAGGTCCACCAGCGAATCCAGAAAATCGGCGGCCATCGGCAGGCGCTGAGCGGCGCGGCGGACGGACTCCAAGCCGGTAACACCATCAAGCGGCGTTTCAGTCGCGCGTCCATCGTGCCGAAATGGCGTCAGGGATTGCACCATGCACCGGCGTAATGATTTGCCGCCACCTCGGGCAAGAGCAATCTCGCCCGCATTTTGCAAAATGCTCATCGGACTAACAGGCGGGATCGGATGCGGTAAATCTGCGGCGGCCGCCGATTTTGCCGCGCTTGGTTTCTCGGTCCAAGACACGGATCGTATTGTGAGAGATGAAGTGCTTCCGTCCCCCGAGGTGATCGAAGCGGCGCGGAGCCGATGGGGGGATGGCGTTTTGCAGAGCCCTGATGGCGCGCAGAGGGAAGCCGCCGGCCGGTTGGATCGTCTGCGAGTGGCCGAAATCGTGTTCAAGGACGAGGGAGAGCGCCGCTGGTGGGAATCCGTGGTTCATCCGAGAGTCGGGGCGGCATGGCGGGCGAGGGTGGCGGCCGCTCCGTCGCTCGAGTGGGTTATCGAAATTCCTTTGCTCTTCGAGGCGCGCTTGGAAAAAGGGTTTGATTTCGTCGTCTGCGTAGGCGCCAATCCCGCCACTCAATTGGCCCGGGCCGTAGCGCGAGGTATGACACAAGCGCAGGCCGGCCAGCGAATCGCCTCCCAACTCCCCTTGGCCACCAAACTCCACTCCGCCCACATCGTGCTTTGGAACGATGGTTCCCGCGAATTCCTTCGCGCCCAAGTTCAAGCTTTGGCCGACGCCATCCGCTCCGGACGTTGAGGCACACCTTTAATCGCTTCGATGATGGGGCGCCCGATGGCGCCTAGTTGAGTCGAGTTAATCAATTTCCCCCTGTTTTTCATGGACGACTTGGATCTTTCCGCCCCTGAGGCCGAAACCTCTGCCAAAAAGCCCCGCAAGGCTTCCGTAAAACGGCCTCGCGCCCGAAGTGAAGAGGTGACGGCGAGCCCTGAAACCGCGAGCGCCGCGGACGCTGTTCCTGGACAAGCGGCGGAGATCGTCTCCGCTCGGCCAAAACGCACCCGGGGACGGCGCGGAAAGGCCGCGACCACGGATTCCGAGGGTGCCGGCGAGGGCGGAGCCACCGAGCTCTTTGGCGCCGGAGCGGCGTCTCCGTCGTCAAATGCAGGTCAGGCCGACACGGCTCCTTCCTCCGTGTCCCAAGACGGGGCGCCTCGCGTCTACTCCTTTGCGCCCGATGATGCGCCGGAGGGCGTCTCGGAAAATGCACAGACAGCGGTGCACGAACGTCCGGTTTTTGTTCCGGATAGCCGGGCGGATGCCGCCCAGTCGGTTTCCTCGGTTGCGGAAGGCCAGCCCGGTGCCGATGTCGTTTCCGAACCTGTTTCCGACCCCGCGGTTTCGCCGCAAGTCGGCGGTGGCGAACAGGGTGGCAACGGTCCAGGTGGCAGACGCGAAGAACGCAAGTCATGGTGGGAGCGTAAAAAAGAGAAAAAGCGCCAAAAGTGGCTCGAGCGCCAAGCCGGCGGCGGAGGCGGGCAGGGCGGGGGACATGGGGCCGGCGGGCACGGCCCGGGCGGACACGGAGGAGGCGGAGCCCAAGGCGGGCACCCGGCTCGCGAGCGAGCCCCGGTGCAGCCCCCGCCGCCCTCGCTTCAAGCACCGCTGGGAGCGCTCCCCTCGGATGATCGTTTCGCTGATTTCACCGCGCTTGACGCTCTCGCCGAAGAGCTCGCGCGCGATCCCTCTCCGCTCGATCTGACCGCCATTCACGCCGCGGGCGCGGGCGACTTGGCACAACGTCTTCGCGCCTTGGGCGAAACCGTGGTGGGAATGCCGCCGCGCCGGGTTTTGGTGGATCAGATTTTCGCGTGGGCCGGACGCGAAAAACACGCCTTCCGCGAAATCGGCGTGCTGGATCTGAATGACGCCGGCCAAGGCTTTGTGGTCCATCGCCACAACAGCTATCGCCTTTATCCGGAAAGCACCTTCGTGCCCGCGTCGTTGGTCAAACGCCACGGACTCCGTCGTGGCCAGGAGATCGAAGTGCTGGCGCAGCCGCCTCAGCCCGGAGAACGCTGCGCATCGGCCGCGCGCATCTTGTCCGTGATGGGCACCAGTCCGGAGCAGGCGCGCGAAGTCACCGCATTTGAGGAGCTGATCCCTTATTATCCGACGGCCCGTATTCTCGTGGAGGCGCCGGATATCCATAAGGACATTTCGATGCGGGCGGTCGACCTGCTTACGCCGATCGGCTTCGGCCAACGCGGCCTGATCGTCGCGCCGCCCCGCACCGGCAAGACGGTGTTGCTGCAAAACATCGCCAACTCGATCACCCACAACTATCCCGAGGCCACGCTCCTCCTTCTTCTCATCGACGAGCGTCCCGAGGAGGTGACCGACTTCAAGCGCCACACCAAGGGCGAGGTTGTTTCTTCCACCTTTGACGAGGCGCCCGAGAGCCACGTCCACGCCGCGGAGATGGTTATCGAACGCGCCCGCCGTTTGGTCGAGATGGGCAAGCACGTCGTGATCCTGCTCGACTCGATCACCCGTCTCGCCCGCGCCTACAACGCGCTCGCCGGCAACTCCGGCAAGATCATGTCGGGCGGCATCGAGGCCAATGCCCTCCAGCGTCCGAAACGATTCTTCGGTTCGGCGCGCAATATCGAAGGCGGCGGCTCGCTCACCATCTTGGGCACCGCGCTTATCGACACCAATTCGCGCATGGACGAGGTTATCTTCGAGGAGTTCAAGGGCACCGGCAACATGGAGCTCCATCTTGACCGCGGCCTCTCCGACAAGCGCATCTTCCCCGCCATCAACATCGACCGTTCCGGCACGCGCAAAGAAGAGCTCATCTATCATCCCGACGAGATGCTTCGCGTCTATGGCTTGCGTCGGGCGATGCAGGGAATTCCCCCGGTCGAGGCCATGGACATGTTTATTCAGCGCCTGAAGAAAACCCGGACGAATACGGAATTTTTGTTGAGCCTGAATCGCTAAAGCCGCGAACTGAAAACTCCACGCCCGCGCGCCTCCGCGCGGACCGGCCTCCCCTCGCCATCCCCTCGTGACCTCCGCCGACGATTTCGTCATCCAACTGGCCCTAGACAAGGGCGTGCTCACCACCAAACAAGTCGATGCCGCCCGCAAAGTTGTTGCCGGGCACACCGACCTCACCGTCGCTCCGCCCCGTCTGCTTGACGTGCTGATCGCGGAACACGGCTTCACCCCCAAGCAAGCCGCCAAACTGCTCGCCGACGAGTTTGGCATGCCGATGATCGACATGACCAATGTGCGCGCTTCGAGCGAGCTCATGGCCCTGTTGCCACGTCATCTGGCGGTCAAATACACCGCGTTTCCCGTGGGCCGCGAGGGCAACACGGTGCGCGTGGCGATCAGCGATCCGCTCGACGTCGACGCCATCGACAGCATCAGCCATTTTCTGAAGCTCACGGTCGAGCCCGTCGTCGCGCCGGCCGACGAGATTCGCACCCACATCGACCGTTTCTACGGCAAGGATGAGGAGTCGATGGAAAAGCTGCTCAGCGACATTTCCACCGGCGAGGAGGCGCAGGTTATCTCCGGAGTGGGCGCCTCCGCCGCGGGCGGCGATGGCGAGACCGACGACGCGCCGATCATCAAGCTCGTTTACCAAGTCATTCTCGAAGCGATTTCCCGCCGCGCTTCCGACATCCATCTGGAGCCGCTCGAAAAACGCTTCCGGGTTCGCTACCGCATCGACGGCGTTCTCGTCGAAGTCGAGAACCCGCCCAAGCGCCTTCAGCTCGCGATCGTCTCGCGCCTGAAGATCATGGCCAACATCTCCATCGCGGAGAAACGTATCCCGCAGGACGGACGCATCCAAGTCGCCGTCGGCAGCAAGCCGATCGATCTGCGCGTCTCCTCGCTGCCCACCGCCCATGGCGAATCGATCGTCATGCGTATTCTCGACAAGGAAGGCCTGCAGCTCGGTCTTCCGGAGCTCGGATTTCTGAGCGACGACCAAGCCACCATGGAGCGCATCATCACGCTCCCCGACGGTCTCTTCCTCGTCACCGGCCCCACCGGCTCCGGCAAGACCACGACGCTCTACTCCTGTCTCCACTTCATCAACAAACCCGACCGCAAAC
>CBIHRE010000429.1:0-4803 GCA_966212385.1 uncultured Akkermansia sp.
CGGAGACGACTTCGTAAACGTGGCGGGAGGCTTGCCGAATAACGTGAGCAATCACATGGACGGGAGCAAACCGCTCGGCGGGCATACCGGCTATGTGGACGGGAGCGTGAAGTGGCGCCGTTTCGTGAATGGATCCAATCCCTTGGATCCTGCGGCCTACACGAAGAAATGCACCAGCAACCCGATCTTCTGGTTTTAAGTTTGATCGGCTTTGTCTGACGTGGTCACCCGAGTCTTTCGCGTCGCATCCTTAACGAAACGAGGGGGGCTTTTAGCCCCCCTCGTTTCGTTTCTGCTGGTGCTTGCCGACGCAGGCGTCGCCGTCGCGCACGCCGCCTCTTGGTCCCGGGGCGCTGGCTTGTTCGGCGACATAAGCTTGGGCGCGCTCGAGAACGCCTCCGTCGTCCAGCGCAACTGGCCGCAGGTGGTCAATTACGACCTCAACCTTAACAGCTGGCGCTACGACGTCTTCGTCCCGCAAAATTACGATGCCACCAAACCCTACGGCGTCGTGGCCTACATCACCTCGGATGCGACGACGGGGGTCGTGTTGCAGTCCGCGTCCAACGACAAAAATCTCATTTGGATCGCCCCGCGAAACGTGGGCAACGGCGCCAACTCCCCGGACCGCTACGGCGCCGCGCTTCTGGCGATCTATCGCGCGAAGGAGCTGTTCAATATCGATCCGCGCCGCGTCTACCTGTCCGGAAAATCCGGCGGTGCGCGCACGGCGAGCGGGCTGGCCTTTTACCACTCGGAAGTCGTCCGCGGTGTCGCGCCTTCCTCGGGCTTCGCGCTTCCTCGGCTCAACGAGGTGAGTCCCGATTACATCCCCAACACCAGCGGCCAGTCGGACGCCTACTTCGTTTACGCGGATCAGCCGTTTTACTATTATTACCTGACCAACAATTCGCTGCACGGCTCCATCAACGCCACCGCCAAGGCGAACAAGCTGCGCTCGTATATCATCGGACGTTACGGCGACTACCGGGAGGACTATTTCGTCGAGGCCTTCCACTGCGCTTTCGAGCCGCAGGGGCAGATCTGCTTTCTCTACAACGGTCCCGGCGGACACCAAGACCCCACCGACACCGAGATGGTGGAGGCGATCGACTACCTCGATCGCGACGACAGTTTTCCGGTCAACGCCAACATCACCGCCGGCCCGGGCGGTTTCTCGGGGCTGACCGACATCAGCCAGTCCGGCGCTTCGGCGGCCGAGGCGACCGCGGCGGGCAAGACGACCTACACGCTCACGCCCACGCTCTCCGCCGTGGCCGCCGCGAAAACCGCTTCGACGTTTTATTGGGACAACGCAAATGGCTCGACCGTCCGCTGGCTTTGGGAAGTGAAGAACGCCGCGCCGACGAACCAGAAGACCTGTTTCGGCCTGTGGTTCGCGGGCGAGACGTGGGGTGGGGGAGCGCCCGTTTCCGTGACGACCGGAAACAATCCCGGCATTCTCATCACCCTCACGCAAAACGGCACCCAAAACCGCATGATCGTCAGCGCGCGCCCCGACACGGGCGGCGAGACGGTTTTCTACGACGGATATTTCAGCTTCGTGCCGGCCTATTCCACCGCGTGGACCAGCACGCAGGCCGGTTATCTCACCGGCACGGGCTCGCCGGTCGAGATTCGCATGGATCTCAACCAGAGCCGCTGGCAGCTCACCTTCAACGGCATCAAACTCGACGGCGCGACCAATTCCATCGCCGGCGGCACGCAGATCACGCCCGACAACAAGCGCATGATCTACGGATACTGGGACGGCGCCCTGGGGCGGGCTTTCTGGAAGCACGATCCAAGCACCTCCGCGCTGAACACGTGGTCGCCTTACTCCAAGTCGATCTTCACCGCCGCCACCGGCGCGCTTTCCGGCGCGGGCGCGGCGCCTTCGCCGATGGAGCTGCGCTACGTTATCGCGAGCGACCCCGGCTTGCCCGATCCGCTTCCGCCCGGCCCCACCGGTATCACCGCCTCGGCCGCCTACGGCACGCTGCGGCTCGCTTGGAACGCGCTCGCCGGGGCGACCAGTTATCAAGTCAAGCGCGCGACCTCTCCCGGCGGTCCCTACACGATCTTGGCGAGCGGCGTCACGGCCACGGCCTACACCGACGCCACCGCGCAGTCGGGCGTGTTTTATTACTACACGGTTTCCGCCCTCACAGCGTCCGGTCCCACGGCCAACGGCACCGGATCCGGAGCCGGTTTGAACGCGCTGCGCGTCCGCAGCGCCGGCGGCACGGCGAGCAGCGGCCAGAACACAACGGGAACGGAAGGCGCGGACAAAGCCTTCGACGGCAGCACGGCGACCAAGTGGTTCAACGGCACCGGCGCGACCGATTGGCTCCAATACCGCTTCGCCTCGGGGAAGCGTTTCCCGCTCAGCCAGTATAAAATATCCTCCGCCAACGACAGTCCGACCCGCGATCCCGCGAGCTGGCGGATTCTCGGGAGCAACGACGGCGCCAACTGGACAACGCTCGATATCCGCAGCGGCCAGAGCTTCGCCGCCCGCTTCCAGACCAACACCTACGACGTCCCGCTGACCGCGGCCTACGAATATTACCGCCTCGACATCACCGCCAACGGCGGAGCCACGGGCATTCAGCTCTCCGAATGGCAGATTCTCTCGCCCGACATGGTTCCGCCGGCGATCTCGGCGCCGGCCGACATTCTGATCGGCACCGTGAATGGCCGCGGCGAGACGGTTGTGTTCAACCCCGTCGCCACCGATGCGGAAGACGGCTCCGTCGCGGTCCTGTGCACGCCGTCTTCGGGCAGCTTTTTCCCCATCGGCTCGACCACCGTTCTCTGCTCGGCGAGCGATTTGAGCGGCAACTACAGCCAGACCTCGTTCACGGTCACCGTGAACGACGACACGCTGAACGACATTTCGCCGCCCGCCATCACCGTGCCCGACGCCATCACTGTGCCGGCGACCGGCCCGGCGGGAGCGACCGTCACCTTCACGACCTCCGCGCTTGACGCCGTGGATGGCGTGCGTCCCACCGCCAACACCCCTGCTTCCGGTTCGGTTTTCCCCATCGGACCCACGATCGTCACGGCCACGGCAAGCGACACCAAGGGCAACACCGCCTCCCGGACTTTCACCGTGACGGTCCTGCCCTTCCTCCAGGCTCGCGCCTGGTTGAAGCTGGACGAAACGAGCGGAACCACGGCGACCGACGCCACGGGCAACAACTGGACCGGGACGCTCGTCGGCGGTCCGGCTTGGATCGCCGGTAGGATCAACAACGCCGTGAGCCTGAGCGGCGCCACGCAATACGTCGCCCTGCCCGCCGGTGTCGTCAACGGCCTCTCCACCTGCACGATCAGCGCTTGGGTCAACCTGAACTCCGTCAGCAACTGGCAACGCATCTTCGACTTCGGCAACGGCACGAACAACTACCTGTTCCTTTCCCCGCGGAACGCCGCCAATGGCCGCATCCGTTTCGCCATCCGCACCCCTGCGGTCGCGGAGCAGATCATCGACGGCGTCGCTGCCTTGCCCTCCGGCGGCTGGCAACATGTCGCCGTCGTCCTCAATGGCGCCATCGGCACCCTTTACGTCAACGGTGTCCAAGTCGGCCAGAACACCGCGATGACACTCACCCCGTCGAGCCTCGGCGCGACCGGAAACAACTACATCGGAAAATCGCAGTTCAACGATCCCTATCTCAACGGCGCGGTGGACGATTTTAGGATCTTCGGCCAGGCGCTGACCGCCCAGCAGGTCGCCGCCTTGGCCGCTCCGCCGGCCGCGCCCGGCTCGCTCACGGCCGTCCCCGGCGATGCGCGGGTCGCCTTGAGCTGGAGCGCCGTCACGGGCGCCCTCGGCTACAACGTCAAACGCGGTCTCTTCCCCGGCGGCCCCTACGCCTTCGTCACCAACACGACCGACGCGAGCTTCGTCGACACCAGCCTGAACAACGGCACGACCTATCGTTACGTCGTTACCGCGCTCAACGCTGCGACGGAGAGTCTCGCCAGCGCCGAAGCCGCCGCCACGCCGCTTTCCGCCATCCAGCAATGGCGCCTCGCGCATTTCGGCGCGATGGCCAACAGCGGGGACGCCGCCGATGCCGCCGACCCGGACGGCGATGGTCGGTCAAACCTGCTCGAATATGCGCTAGGCTGCGACCCGCTTGTCGCCGATAGCTCGGAAGGGCCGGAACTCGTGATCGACGAGTCGCGCCGCCTCACGCTGAGTTTCGGGCGTATCGCCGATCCGGCGCTCCGCTATGAAGTCCAGGCCACGGATGATCTCGCAAGTTGGTCCGTCATCTGGAGCAGCGCCGGAGCGCAAAACACCGCCGGCCCCGTGAGCGTGACGGACTCCGAAACCCTCGCCGGCCACCCGCGCCGCTTTCTTCGGCTTTCCGTCGGCTGGGATGAATAGTCCGCGCACTACGCCCGATTCCGCTTCATTGCCCGCCTCGGTCCCATCTTCCGGAACCGCGCCCTCCCTTGTTTGGGGATATTGGGGAAAACGGTCGGGCCTGTTATGGTGATGCACCTGCGGCCTTTGGCCGTGCCCCGCCCCGCCTCCCAGTATCCATTCCCCATGTTCAAAATCACCCTGCTTCGCGTTGGTATCGTGCTCGCCGGCACCGTCACCGGTTTCGCAGCGCCACAACTCGTGCTCCATTATGATCGCCCCGCGGTGGAATGGGTCGAGGCGCTTCCCGTCGGCAACGGCCGCCTCGGCGCCATGGTGTTCGGCAATCCCGGCAAGGATCGCCTCCAGCTCAACGACGTCACGATCGCCACCCCGGTGTTCCGCGACGGGCGGCTGGT
>CBIHRE010000430.1:0-4803 GCA_966212385.1 uncultured Akkermansia sp.
AAAGCGCCGGTTTTTCCGCCGGCGACGGCTTCCGCCGCATCGATCTCGCCGACCCCCTCCCGCAATTCCGGTGGCACGCAAGCCATACCCACGTGCGCGAACAAATCCGCCTCCGTCTCCGCCCTCAGGCTCAGCCCGCGCTCGGCTTTTTCCTTCGCCGTGCCCTCACCCGCGTCCGGCACCAGGCCCCACTCGGACAAGGACAGTCCCCTCGCCAGCGCGCGCTGGCGCATCGCCACGTTGTGGTCCTTCGAGCCCGTGAAATGGTGCAGCGCAAAGGCGAACTGCTCCGGCGGCACGATCCGCAGATCCGCCTGCAATCCGCTCGCGAAGCGCACGCTCGCCTTGGTCTCCCCCCGCGCCGTCACCTCCTTCACGTCGCGCTGCGCGCAAAACCAGTCGGTGATCGCGGCCGCGTCCTTCGCCTCCGCCGCCACGATAAAATCGAGGTCTCCCACCGTCTCGAGATTGCGCCGCAGCGAGCCCGCCGCCTCCGCGCGCCGCACCTGCGGCAGCCCGCGCAAACCCGCCGCGATCGGCTCTGCCACCGCGCGGGCGTCCCACCAGAGATGCCGCTTCCCGTAGGCCGCGCGGTTGGCCAGCCCTTCGAGCAGTTTCGTCTGCGTTTTTTCGCCAAAGCCGGCCAAGCCCGCCACGCGCCCCTCCTTGCAGACCGCCTCCAACTGCTCCGGCGACTCCACGCCGAGCTGCTCGCGCAAGGCCTTGATCTTTTTCGGCCCCAAGCTCGGCACCTCCAGCAACGCGATCAAACCGTCCGGGATGCGCGCGCGCAGCTTCGCGTAAAACTCCAGCCCCGTGGGCTCGCTCGACGCGTGCAGCTTCGTGATCTTGTCGACCAGCGCCTCGCCGAAGCCCTTCAACTCGCCCAGCGAGCCCGCCGCCACGCGCGTCTCGAACTCCGCGCCTTCCATCGCCTCGAGCGCCCGGGCCCCGTTTTGATAGGCTCGCGTCTTGAAAGGATTCTCCCCCTCCAGCTCGAGTAGGGTCCCGATCTCCTCCAACACCGCGGCGATCTCGTTCTTGGTCATGCGGCGAAGGCATCGCGCATTCCCTCCGCGTCAACCTCCGCCGCGCCCTCCCCTATCCCGCCGGCAGCTCCACCACCACCCGCAGGCCCCCACGCCCGTCGGCGCGATTCTCCGCCCAGATCCGTCCGCCATGGAGTTGCGCGATGCTCCGGCAAATTGCCAAACCCAGTCCGTGGCCCGGAGAACCCTCCGAACGCTCCGCGCCCGCCGTCGCATGACGCACGAAACGCCCGAAAACGCGCTCCAGTTGCTCGCGCGGCAGGCCCGGCCCCTCGTCGGTCACGGTCAGCCGCCACGCATCGCCGACGCGACGCGCCTCGATCGTCACCAAGCCTCCGCGCGGCGACACCTTCGCAGCGTTGGCGACCAGGTTGAGCAACAATTGCCGCAGCAACCCGGCGTCGCCGTGCAGCTCGCCCGCGTCGCAGGCCGCGATCTCGAACCGCGCGCCCGCCTCTTCGAGCAAGGCTGATGCGTCCTCGGCGAAGTCCGCCGCCAGTTCGCCCACGCGAATCGGCTTGGCCGCGAGCGGGAGCGCGCCGCCCTCCGCACGCGCGAGAAAGAGCAGCTTGTCGATCACGCTCTGCATGCGCCCGATCGCCTCGAGTAGTTCATCGACCCCGGCCTCGTCGCCTGCCGTGGCCGCTCGCGCGCGCAGCCGCTCGGCGTTGAGCCGCATCAGCGCGAGCGGCGTCTTGAGCTCGTGCGAAGCGTCGGCGGTGAAGCGACGCACCTGCTCGAACGAGGCCTCGAGCCGGTCGAAGGTCTGGTTCAACACCCGCACCAGCGCCGCCAGCTCATCGCCCGTTCCCGGTTCCGGGATACGCTCGCGAAGATTGTCGCCGCCGATGCGCCCCGCGGTCCCCGCGATCACCGCCAGAGGGCGCAGCGTCAAGCGGCTGAAACCGTAGCCGAGGCCCAGCGCCCCCAGCGCCGCGGCCAGCACGAGCGCCCCGCTCACCTTCGCGTAATCGGCCAGCAGCAGATGCTCCATCGTCAGCGGGCTGCCCACCTGGATGTGCCAGCCGTCGACGCGCAGCTCGCTCATCTGCACCCGGCCCACTCCCGCCAACACGACCTCGCGGCGCGTATCGCCGGGACTCAGGTCGGGCATGACGGCCGAGCCCAGATTCACCGAACGAAAAAGCAGGTTCCCCGCATCGTCGTGAATCTGGATGAAAAACCACTCGGCGTCTCCCTCGCTGTCGCGCAGCACGCGCTTCTTCACCGCCTCGGGCGTTCGCTCGGCGCCCTCCAGCATCCCGCGCAATTCCTCGGCCTCGCCCTCGTGCAAAAGCGACAACCCGCGCCGCATCTGCCGGTCGATCAGCCAGCCGCCCGCCGCCAGCACGATCGCGGTCGTCACCGTCACCAGCGCCGCGAAACGCAGCGTCGTTTTCCAAGTCAGGGTGCGCGGCATCATGGCAGAAGCTGGTAACCCGTGCCGCGCACGGTGCGGATGAGCGGCGTCTGGCCGGGCCGCTCGAGCTTGGCGCGCAGCCGGCGCACGTAGACATCGATCAGGTTGGTCTCCAGATCGTAGCTCGCCTCCCACACCTTTTCCGCGATCAGCGTGCGGGTGAGCACGCGCCCCGGGTTTTGCAAAAACAACTCCGCCAGGGCGAACTCCTTGCTCGTCAGCTCGACCGCCTGCCCGTCGACCCGCAGCTCGCGCGCGAGCAGATCCAGCCGCAGCCCGCGGTGACCGAGCACGGTGTGTTTCGCCCCCGCATGACGCCGCAGCAAAGAACGGACCCGGGCGACCAGTTCGTCCACGCTGAAGGGTTTCGGCAGGTAATCGTCGGCGCCGTGGTTGAGCCCCGCGATCCTGTCCGCCACCGCGTCGCGCGCGCTGAGGATCAGCACCGGCTCGTTGAAACCCGCCGCTCGCCACGTCTCCAACAGATCCAGCCCGTCGCCATCCGGCAGGCCGAGGTCGAGCACGACCGCGTCCCAAGGCTCGTTCGCCAGCGCCTCGCGCGCGGCCGTGCAACTGCCCACGACACGCGTCGTGTAGGCCTGCTCGGCCAGGGCCTGCGCCACGAAGGCGGCCACCTTGCGTTCGTCTTCCACCACCAGGATTTTCATCGGCTCGTCGTCGCCGCCGATTGTTGGAGGCCCCGCACATGGCGCGCGAGCGAAACCACCGCGTCGTCGTCCAGCGCCTCGTGTCCGGCCATCGCCGTGCCCGGCCGGCCAAACTTGATCAAGCGCGCGAGGAGCAACTCGTCCGCGATCGCGCTCCGCGTCAGATCGGCAGGCTTCGAACTGGAAGACAAACGCGCCGCCAGCGGCCCGTCGCCTCGCCCCTCCGAGCCATGGCATTGTGCGCAGCTGTGCGCGAACCACTTCGCGCCTAGGCCAGGATCGATACGAGCCGCCGGAGACGGACGCCAATCCGCCGCCTCCTCCGCGTGAGCCGCCTCGGTGCCCGCCCCGAGCGAAGCCAGATAATCGAGCAACGCCTCGCCTTCCTGGCCCCCCTCGCGATCCCCCGCCTCGAACAACCTCGCATACGCAGGCATGCGCGAACCGGGCGACACCTCCCGCGGCGCGACCAGGTGCAGCCGGTTCCACTCGCGCGAGCGGCGGTTGCCGACATTGAGCAGATCCGGTCCCTGGCGGCGGTTGCCAAACAGGGGCGGCTTCTCGCGCAACAACTCCTCCAGCAGCCGCGCCGGCCCCCACTTCGCCACGTCGTCCGTCCCCGGGCGCACATACTGCGAGTGGCAATGGATGCAGCCCTCCGCGATATAGACTTCGCGCCCGCGCAAAATCGAAACCTCGTCCGCCCGCGCCTCGGAACTCGTCGCACCGCCGATCCCCGCCACGAGCAAAATCGCAGGCAGCATCCCCGTCCCGGGCACGGTCGGCGCCCCCACGACGCCGCCCACACGCCTCCGCCACCAGAGTCCCGCCCCCACCGCCGCGAGCGCCGCCGGCGCGAACCAGCCGGGCACGCCGTGCAGGTCCTGCGCCATGCCGATGCCGAGCGCCGACCCGCCCCAACCCGCCACTGCATACACCAGCGCCGCCGCCTTCGGACTCGCCGCCCTCGCCGGTGCATAGACCAAAGCCGCCGAATACAAGGACACTCCCGCCACGTAGAGCAGCTCCACGCCCGGGCTGTTTATCCATCGGCACGCCGCCGCCAGCAGCAGCGCGGCCGCCACCGTCGTCCACCCCGCGCGGCCGCGGTCGAGCAGCCAGCCCGCCAGCAGCGCGAAGCCGAAATGCGTCGCGGCGTTTCCGCCCAGCGTCCAAACCCCGCTCCACGTCGCCGCCTTCAGCGTGTCCGTGTGCTGGATGATGTAGAAAGCCGCGGAATCCATCCACACCAGCGCGAGAAACACCACCACCCAGCCGCCCATGCCGCGCGATTCCGCGGCGCCGGCATTCTCGGCCCGCGCATCCAGGCGCCGGCTCAAAAGCGCTCCCGCCGTCACCGCCCCGATCGCCCACGCCGTCTGCCACGCCGGATCCGCCTCAAACACAAAAGGCAGGTTGCAAAACGCGTAAGCCGTGCCCGTCCCCAACCCGACCGACATCCCCAACCGACGCGCCCCCACAACCGCGCGCAGCCCCGCCGCAAGCGTCACCGTCGCTCCGCCCAGCGCCAGCCCGATGCCCGCGCCCGCCGTCGCCAACGCCGCGACACCGAACGAGGGCGCGACGAGCGCCCCGCCCGCCGCCGCCGCGCAACCGAGCAACCACGCGCCGAACCTCGCACCCCAGCCTTCGCGCACGAAACGCC
>CBIHRE010000431.1:0-4802 GCA_966212385.1 uncultured Akkermansia sp.
GGTGACGGTGAAGGTCTCGGGGGATTCGGCGGAGGCGTCCTGGGTGACCGGGATGGTGATGGTTTTGAAACCGGCCTCGCCCGCGGCCCAGTTGAGGGTGCCGGTGGTGGTGGTGTAGTCGGCGCCGGCGGTGGCGGTGCCGGCCGCGCCGCCGGTGGAGGTGGCGAACTGGACGGAGTCGGCGCCGGTGCTGCCGCCGAAGCGGGAGACCTGGAGCGTGATCGAGCCGGCGTTTTCGGCGGTGGTGGCGGTGGCGGAGAGGAGGCGGATCGCGCCGGGCGAGGAGGCGGAGAACTCGTTGACGAAGCGGGTGAGGTTGTAGGTTTCGACCGCGGGGTCGGTGACGCGGGAGAACCAGCCGCCGGCGAGGAGCTTGCCGTCGGGTTGGACGGCGAGGCTGTAGAAGTGCGTGGCGTAGGCGCCGTGGCGTTCGTCGAAGGGGGCGGGGGCGAGGTCGGCGTCGAGCGTGCCGTCCTGCTTCAGGCGGGCGACGGAGGCGCGAGGTTGGCCGTTCCAGAGGGTGAAGATGCCGGAGGCGAGGATGGTGCCGTCGGGTTGGAGGACGAGATCGCCGCTGGCCCAGCCGTCGGGGCCGGCGCCGAGATTGGCTTGGAAGGCGGTGTCGAGGTCGCCGTTGGGGAGCAGGCAGGCGAGGTAGGCTTCGTCGCCGGAGGGGGCGAGGGCCAGGAAGCCGCCGACGATGACGCGGCCGTCGGGGAGGAGGACGAGGCGCTGGACGTTCTTGCCCGCGAGGGTGGCGTTCAGGGCCGGGGTGAAGGAGGAGTCGAGGGAGCCGTCGGCGTTGAGACGGACGAGGAGCTGGCCGGCTTGGAAATTGCCGAGGTTGCGCGCGCCGGCGACGAGGATCTTGCCGTCGGGTTGGAGGGCGATGTCGCCGACGGACGAGGCGGCGTCGAGGGCGGTGTTGGGATCGAAGGAGGAGTCGAGCGTGCCGTCGGTGTTGAGGCGGGCGAGGTGGCGGCGGAAGGTGCCGTTGATGCCGGTGAAGCCGCCGCCGAGGAGGAGCTTGCCGTCGGGCTGGATGGCGAGGGCCTGGGCGTAGCGGAGCGTGCCGGAGAGGCCGGAGGGGGCGAAGGACTCGTCGAGCGTGCCGTCGGCGTTGAGGCGAAGGATGCCGGAGCGGGCGACGCCGTTGTAAGACGAGAACGTGCCGCCGACGTAGATGCGGTTGGAGGCGTCGACGAGGAGGACGTTGACCTCGGGCTGGCCGGAGGTGGCGGCGAGGCCGGAGCCGCCCGAGTTGAAGGATGAGTCGGGCGCGCCGGTGGCGAGGAGGCGCTTGAGGGCGGTGAGATCGCCGCCGGTCTTGTAACGGGAGACGTTGCCGCCGGCGAGGATCTTGCCGTCCGATTGGAGAGCGATGGCGTTCACCGCGCCGGTGCCGGAGTCGAAGGTCGGGTAGCTGGTCGGGGTGAGACCGGGGCTGATCTCGGTGACGAAGGCGCTATCCAACGCGGAGCTGGTGGCGAAGGCGGAGGACAGGGCGAGCACGCCGCCGGAAAAGGCGGCCGTGAGGGCACGGAAGAAAGACATGGTTTGAAGAAGCTAAAAAGCTGTGAAGCCAAGGAGCCGCGTTCGGTGCAAGCGGTCATTTGCAAGATGGGTGCAATTACCTCAACCTTCGGAAGATATAATCCCGTTAATCGATCCGTTGATAGAGGGTTTACCTTAGGGGTGTTGCGGGTTCTCGAGGATGAACGCAGGAGGATCGCAGGCCGAGGCTCGCCAGGGAGGACATTGTGCGACGGTCTGCCGGGATGGCTTTTAGGTTTAGCGAATGGGCGGGAGCGTCTATGGGGGTGCTTGGGCTGTGCGCGGCCGCGCGCGCTGCGATGCCAGGGCCGGAAACGGCGGGTTTTTTGCCGGCGGACGTGCGCGAGGCGAGCGGGCTGGCGGCGTCGCGCCGGGCGCGGGATCTCCTTTGGACGCATGGCGACAGCGGCGGGGAGCCGGTTTTGGAGGCGATCGCGACGGACGGCGCCGAGCGCGGCCGGCTACGGATCGCGGGGGTGAAGAACGTCGATTGGGAGGATATCGACTCTTTCGAGCTCGAGGGGAAGGCGTGGCTTTTGATCGCGGACACGGGCGACAACAAGGCGGGGCGCGGCGAGTGCTCGCTGCTGGTCGTGGAAGAGCCGGACCCGGCGAGGCTCGCGCCCGGGGTGGAACGCGTGGCGAACGTGGCCTGGAAGATCCCCGTGATTTATCCGGACGGGCCGCGCGACGTGGAAGCGGTGGCGGTCGATGCGAAGGCGGAGCGCGTGTATCTGCTGGCGAAGCGGACCACGCCGCACGGGCTGTATGCGCTGCCGCTGCGCGCGACGCCGGCGGGGCGGGCGATGGCTCCGATGGAACGGGTGGGGGAGATCTTGGCGTTTCCGGCGGCGGAGGGCGCGGAGGCGCTGTTGCCGACACCGCGCGGGGCCTATCGCCCCCAACCGACCGGGATGGATTTCGCGGCGGACGGGTCGGCGGCGGTGATCGTCACCTACGGCGACGTGCTGGTGTATTCGAAAACCGGTGACGAGACGTGGGCGGCGGCGCTCGCCCGGGAGCCGCGGCGGCTGGCTCCGCATGGGTTGACCCAGGCGGAGGCGGTGTGTTTCGGCGCGGACGGGCGGGAGATTTTCGTGACGAGCGAGGGCAGGCGCGCGCCTTTGCTCCGGTATAGGAGCGAGTAGGCGCGCGGGGGGATCATCGTGGGACCGCGGCGGTTGCGGCCGCTGGATTACGGCGCGGCGGGGAGCCGGTAGTATTCGACCGTGGGAGCGGCGGGGATGGCGAGATGCAGGTCCTCGCCGAGGATTGTCACGGCGGCCGGCTGGAAGGCGGGCGCGGTCCAGGCGCCGGTTTCGTTTTCGACCGACACCTCGAGGTCGAAGGAGACGGCGCCGCCGCTCGTTTTGGCGAAGCCGGCGGGGCCCTTGAGCGAGAGGCCGCGCACGGAGGCCTCGGTGAAAAAGCCGAGCGCGGCGGCGTTGGCGCGCAGTTGCTGGCGCAGCGGGGCGGAGTCGGCGCCGACGGCAAAGCCCATCGAGGAGAGCGCGGCTTCGGCGGAGTCGGGGACGCCGTCGGAGTCGGTATCGGTCGGGTCGATGGCCGGAAGCGCGGGGCCGGCCGGCGTGAAGATGTCGCGGATCGAGAAGCGGTAGAATTCGCGCGGGAGGGCGCTGGTGAGCGCGAAGCGGATGATGGCGCCGTCGCGGGTGACGGTGGCGTCGCCGGCTTGCAGGTCGAGCGCGATCCAGGTGAAGAGGTCGTCGGAGCGCAGGGCCTTGATTTTCACGCCGAAAGCGCCGCCGCCGGCGGGCCTGGCGAGGAGGCGTGAGCCGGTTTCGGAGCGGAGCAACTGGTCGCGGGTGAAAAGGCCGAGCGCGGGCGCTTGGTCGGAGAGGAGGGCGATCCAGGCGGAGGACGATTGCAAAGGATCGAGACCGAGGGCGGCGAGGGCGAGCTCGACGGCGTCGTTCAGCGTGTCGCCGTCGGTGTCGGCGAGGTTGGGGTTGGTCCCGTGGGTGTAGACCTCGTCACCGTCGGAGAGGCCGTCGCCGTCGGTGTCGGACGAGGACGGGGAGGTGCCGGTGTTGCTCGCGGAGACGAAGGTGCCGGTCCCGGTTTCGAAGGCGTCGGGGATGCCGTCGCCGTCGGTATCGGTGGCGGACACGGTTCCGGGCCAGATCTCGTAATCGGCGCCGGCGGTGGTGGCGAATTCGTAGAGGTTGGCCGAGACGGTGGTGAGCGGGACGAGTCGACCGTTGGAGCGAAGGACGTGGATCGGGGTCGAGACGCGGACGCGGCAGGGTTTGCCGAGGTCGGAGTGAATGGTGCCGCGCGTGAGCTGGCCGGAGGCCCAGGAGAGGCCGACGGTGAAGGCGCCGGGGGAGCGCAGGCCTTTCACGCTGCCTTGGGGGAGGTTGGAGGGCAGGGAGGGGAGGAGCTGGATCTCGCCGCGGGTGTTCTGGAGGAAGAACATGCCGATGCCCATCGCGGAGCCGAGGTTGCCGTCGATCTGGTTTTCGGGGGAGCCGCCGCCCTTGATGGAGAAGACGAGGTTGTTGGAGTGCGAGGTGCGGATGATGTTGGCGAGGATGGTGAAGCCGGTGTTGCCCTCGAAGAGCGTGTTGCGGAGGCACATTTTCCAGGCCTGGCTCCACGAGGTGTTGTTGGTGTCGTTGCCCTTCCAGTCGAGGGTGACCTTGCAGGCGGCGGCGAGGGCGGGGTCGTGGATCGGGCTGATCTGATCGGCCGGGAACATGCCGAAGAGCGGCGAAAGGTGGCGATGGGTGCTGGCGACGTCGGCGTCCTCCAGCCACTCTTGGATCTGGCCGAGGCGACCGATCTTGTTGGGCGGGAGGAGGGCGCGTTTGGCGGCGAGGGTGGCGCGGAAGTCGGAGTCCACCCCGAGCGTTTCGCCGGCTTGGATGACGTAGGTGAAGAGTTCTCGGATGAGCTGGTTGTCCAGCGTGGGGGCGGGGACGAGTTCGCCGTTGTCGCCGTATTGGGGATTGGGTTGCTCGGGCGAGTGGGAGGGGTTGGTGACGAGGTAGGGCTGGCGGCCGGAGCGGGTGTCGGTGACGAGGAAATCGACGAAGAACTGCGCGGCGCCCTTCATGAGCGGGTAGGCCTGCGCGAGGTAGGTCTGGTCGCCGGTGTAGAGGTAATGCCACCAGAGATGCTGGGAGAGCCAGGCGCCGCCGGTGGGCCAGAGGCCGCCGGCGTTGTTGATCGGGGCGGCGCCGCGCCAGAGGTCGGTGTTGTTGTGAACCATCCAGCCGGTGGCG
>CBIHRE010000432.1:0-4798 GCA_966212385.1 uncultured Akkermansia sp.
CAGATAGGCAGTGATGTTAGCCAGGAAGAAAGAAACCAAGCATCCAGCTATGACCCAAAAAAAGGCGCCCCAGACGGGGGGCTTGTCTGTTTTTTTCGCCGACATTGTTTAGGTGCTAAGGGCCGTGGCCCAGGATGCCGTCCGTCTGCCCTTTGAACAGGTTGCGCTTGTAATCAAATTCCAGGTTCCGGTCCAACGAGGTCGGATTCAGGTAATACAGGAAGCGCACCATGCCGTTCGGCGAGGCGGTCGCGAAAAATTGAATGTCGCCGTATATCTTGCCATAGAGAGCGCTGATTACCCTGCCATTGGGGTCGAGCACAGTGCGGACACGGAAGAAGTAGTTTTGATCTTCACGGGTGTCGTTTTCCAGCGCGGCCCCTTCAGCCACACGGGCGACCTTCTTAACAAGCTTGGCCTCGTAGCCGGATTCCGGCGCCTCGCGTGGAAGTTCAATCAGGCGCTTGGTCGGCGGAGCGGGCCGCGACTGGATGCCGTCGCCTTCGTTGGCGAAGCTGATGGTGAAGATCGATTCGAACGCCTTAGCCGGATCAGTAACCGGGATGATGGCCTTACGCTCGAAGATTAGGTCGGCCTGCTTGCCCTTCCCGTGCGGAGCCACCCAATCCGAGACAATTAAATCGAAGCCGACCGGGCCTGTGCTGGGCATTTCAACATCCTGCATGATTCCAAGCTGTCGCACATACAAGGGGACTGGATTGAGTATCCGAGGAACAACTACGGTGACCTCTGGATTCGACGGTTCCCAGCGACCCGACGTGGACGAGGTAAACCTGTGTTTCCCACCGGCCCCCGGGTAATACTTCCCCGTTGGCTCCACGGCATAGGTGAACTCTCCGTTCAAACTTTCGCCATTCAGGATCGCGACGCCCTTCGGACCGATTTCCACAGTGTAGATGTCGTTGACCTGATGGCCGAAGCCTTCGTCGCGGACTACATGGGAAAAAGTCGAGGCGCTCACGATCCCTCCTGATACGGGCTGGCCACGCTCATCCACGACCCGAAAGGTGATTTGCGCAGGCTTCTTGGTCTGGCCGCAGGCGAGCGGCACAGCCAAGCCGAGTGAGAGGAGCAGGAGTATGGTCAGGTTTTTCATCGGAGGTTTCCTTCGTTGGTGAAGAAGTCCCAAGCACTGCGGTTGAACGGATAGGCGATGTTTTTAATATCACTGTGGAACCAGCGGCCCTTGTAGGGAAAAACGCCAGGCAAACGCCCGTCTGGATCAGCCAGTCGCGAGGCGGGCCAGCCATCTTGTAGCTGCATCAGATCGCGGTTGCGGTTTTCAAATAACGGCACGCTGTTGCGTCCGGCGGGGAAGGACAGAGCCGGTATCGCGCCGCCGAGCAGATCGTCGCGTGTTGCATCGTCGGCTGCGTTGCTGCCCGCGCTGCCCGCACCTACCGTGCCGTTCATCAACGCCGACTTGGTGAAGCGTCCGAAGAAGGGTTGCGCGCGGAGTTGTTCGTCGGTGAGGGCGGCTGCATCGGTCGCCGAAAGAGATATGTGCGTATAGGAGCCGCCTCCGGTCGGGTCAGGTGTCCATACGTGCGAACCCCAGGCCTCGTTGAGGCCCCAGCCGCCTTGGATTTCGCCATTGAGCGCACCGGCAAGGGTGCCGGCCGCCGAGCCACCGCCCTTGCTCATTTCCTGCTGGATCCAGACGCGTTCCGGCCCGAACGGCAGCGCAAAGTAAGGAAGCTCTCCAGGCGTGGCGTCGTTATTGTTCAAGACCTCTTCGCCGGAGGAGTAGACGTTGATCGCGTGCGGGATGTTACCGAAGCGGTTCATCCACGTCAGGCGGCGGCGATTATCGCCCTCGGGGAAGAGCTTCCACCAGTCGGTGGGCCACAGTCGGCGTTCAAAGTTGGCCCACGGAAGCGGGCGCATCGCGTTGACGTAGTAGGGACCGGTGGTCGAGACGGAGGTGTCGTAAGCCTCCAGCGCGACGGCCGCGTCCACCATGAAGTATTTGGCGACGTTCATCCCGTGATCCTTGATCGCGGCGGAGACGACGACGTTGCCCATGCTGTGCCCGGCGATTACCTTGGACGAGCCGGGCAGGTTGTTGACGATGGGGGCGAGGGCCTCGCCGGTGCGGAACGCGAACGGGATGTTGTCCCAGTAATCCGGAGCAAATCCGACAATGGGAACCTGGCTCTTGTCACCGTGCCAAGAGACGGCGGTGAACATCGCGCGAGAGCCGGATTGATACAGGCGCTTGAAGGCCTCGGAGAACCACGCGCGGGACTGGCGCTCGTTCACGTTGTAGCCATGCACCCAAACGAACATTTTCCCGTTGGTCGCGCTGTCAGGGTAACCCAGCGGCTCGCTCAAATCGGTCGGTCTGGTTTGCGACTGGTCGCAGAGGCCGCGCAGATTGACCCAACGGAACATCTGCTCAACCGGACTGATTTTTATGTTCAGTGCCACCTCGGCGATTTCCGTTCCGTCCTTCTCCACGACGAGGCGCAGCGGCGCGGAGGTGGCGGCACGGCTTTCGATCAAAATGACGCCTTTGTCTGGCTCGGTCTTGATGCGATCCAAGAAGAAGGGATTCAGGATGATGCCGGCGCTGGTTATCTGTTCGGTGACCGCGATGTGTGCTTGGGTTTCCGAGCCCGGCAAGCCGTAGGCCACGCGCTCACGGGACGCGTAGAGGTAATCGAAGGCCTCGGAGCGGGTGAGGTTGGTATAAACAAAGTTCAGCGCCCCATCGGCCTGCTTCAGCTTATACTGGATCGAGCCGCCATGCGGCAGCACTGCGAGGAGCTGCTTTATATCCAGATAAACCGGGAAGAAGTCCAAGAGGTCGGAGCGGCCATCGACGCCAGCGTGCTCATAATCGGGGGTGCGACCGTCTAATTCCCAAAAGCCCGCAAGTCGGCCAGGTTCGTCGCTGTTGCCGATAACCGTGGGCCCGGTGGTCGATATGTCGTTGTCGTCATCGTCATCATTGGACCAGAAATAAAACGGCTGAGGCGGCGGCAGATCGCCCGCGGTGGCGGCGGCGTCTTGGGAGAGGATGACGCCGTCGTGGTCGTCGTCGACGCAGAGGCGGGCGGGCACGCGGAGCAGCGGAGCTTGGTTGGTGCCGTCGGCAAAGAGGCCGCCCGAGATGCGGCGAGTGCCGGTCGGAAAGGCGTAGGGAGAGGCCAGGCTTGTGGTGGCGGGCACGTAGTAGTCTCCGCCGGGCGAAGGCCGGCGCAACCAGACTTTGGGCTCGCTTGAATGAAGGACGTCGCCTTCGGCGGATGCGGCCGGGTGGTAGCCGGTGATCAGGGAAGGGGTGGAGGCTCCGCCCGCCCACACCGAGGGGAACTGGCTCCCGAAGCCGAGGACCAGTCCGGAATCGGTCACGACGCTCGGTATGGCGCCAAGCGAGGCCGAGAGCGCCGGTCCCGGGATGCCGCCGGGCTCTATCAGGTGGTAGGTGGGAGGCGCGTCTCGCCGGTTGGCGACGAGCAGATGGCCGTCGGGACTGAGCGACAGGATCTCGGAGGAGGCGGAGGATGAAGTCCCCCCTGCGTTAAACACGGCCGCATTGCCCGTAAGATTGGCGGGCGGGAGCGTCGGGTTCTCCCATTTGACCACGTCGTCAAGGTAATCGAACCAATCGGGTTCCCAACCGTGGTCATCGTAGCCCACCCGAGCCACGCCGTAGAAATTGCCGGACTGGTCGATCCCGAGGCTTTGAAAGGCCGTGTCGTAGAAGCTGGAATCTCCGGACCAGTCCTCTTGGTAGCGGTCGTAACGCTCCAAGACGGACGAGATGCCGGGGTTCAGGACTTGCGGCGCGGAGCCGGGCCCGTTCGGCCAAATGATTCCGAGCGACTCGCGATACCCGAGATCATAGCGGTCGCGTATCCAACCGGCGGTGGAAGATTGGCCGACGATCACGCCGTCATCGTTCATGTCGGTGACGGTGAAGTCGATCGTTCCGGACTCGAGTCCATTTAGTCCGCCGTAAATCCATGGCCAAGCCGGCCCGTAGATCGGTGTGGTGGCACCCCGTTCCCAGATGTATCCAAGGAGCTGTGACGTTTGATCGGTCACGGAGATGGAATTCGACTGCAACGCGAGCAGCACCTTTCCGCCGGGTGTTATTCGGGCGACGGTAAGCGTCGTGCCCGCGGGCAGGCCGGCGTTCAGATACACCTTGGCCGTTTGCAAGTAGCCGGGGTGGGTGAATTGCGCTTGGGTGAGGTCGGGCAGCGTGCCGGACTGAATGGTGCTCGCGTGAGCGGCGGATATCGCGAGCGCGAGAGGCGCGATCCCATGACGAAGTCGAAAAAGTTTTCTCATGGGCATTTGAGCCAGGCTTGAGCGTAGCCGTTGGCATCGGTCTGGACGGTGAGGACGAGAAGCAGCTTGGCGTCGGAAGTGTTGGACGCGGCGAGCAATCCTTCTCCCGGATCGGCGTGGAAATGAACCGGGATGCCGGGCCACGGCGTTCCGTTTGGGCGAAGCGCGCGCACGCGCATCGGTTGCGTCATAAACCGACCAGGGAGAGGCGTCTGATTGTTGCCGGAGATGATCTGGATGGTCGGCTTCAAGCCTCCATAGGCGGCGAGGCGAGGGTCATTCCCGTTGAGGTATTCATCCAAGTTCGAGACTCCGTTGAGGTTCGCGTCGGCAAGCGCGTCGGCGGGGTCGCGAGGGTCGAGGTCATGGTCGACCTCCCACTTGTCGGGCATTCCGTCGCCGTCCGTGTCGGCTAGGTAGGGATTGGTTTTGAGCGCGAACTCCTGCTGGTTGCTGAGGCCGTCTGAATCGAAAT
>CBIHRE010000433.1:0-4796 GCA_966212385.1 uncultured Akkermansia sp.
GCGAACTCGCCGCGCTCGGCGGTCTGCCGCTCCGCGCCCGCCGCCTCGCCGACGCCCTCGGCGCCGGCGTCCACAAGAGCCGCCGCAAAGGCGCCTCCATCGAGTTCGCCGACTACCGCGACTACCAGCTCGGCGACGAGCTCCGCCGTGTCGACTGGCGCCTCTACGCCCGCACCGATCGTCTCCACCTCCGCGAAACCCACGAGGAAACGCCCCTCCGCATCGTTCTCCTCCTCGACGTCTCGTCCTCGATGGCCTACGCGAGCCGCCCCGGCGCGCTCTCCAAGCTCGATTACGCCCGCATGCTCCTCGGCGCCATCGCCCTCCTCGCCCGCCGCCAGCGCGACTCCGTCGGCCTCGGCCTCCTCGCCGCCGATCTGGTCAAATGGCAGCCGCCCTCCGCCGCGCCGCTCCGCCGCCAGGCACTGTGGAGCCTTCTCGACACCCCGCCCACCGGCGAGGCCACCCATCTCCCCGCCGCGCTCCACCAAGTCCTCGACCTTGCCCCGCGCCGCACGCTCTTCGTCCTCGCGAGTGATTTCTATGAGGACGCCGCCAAGCTCGCGCCCGCCATCCGCCGCCTCCGTTACGAGCGTCACGACCTCCTCGCGCTCCACATCGCCGACCCCGCCGAGGTCGATTTCGCCTTCGACGATCCCTCCGTCTTCTTCGACATCGAAACCGGCTCGCAACTCGCCCTCGATCCCGCCGCCGCCGCGACCGCCTACCGGAAAAAGTTCACCGCCCACCGCGACGCCCTGCACGAGCAAATCTCCTCGCACGGCTTCGACCACCTCTTCGTCCGCACCGACACCGTCCCCGTCGACGCCCTCCGCGCCCACCTCGCCACCCGCGCCGGCCGCGGCTGAACCATGTCATCGTCGTCCCGCCTCGGCGTGCTTCTCCCCTTGTCGGTCGGCCTGGCCCTCGGCTCGGCCGCCGCATGGACGATCCATCGACGCCTCGAAACGTCGATTAGCGTTCTTCGCGCTGCGGCACAGAACGAAGCGCGAAACGCGTCGTCACCGGTCCAGCCGCTTGAGCTGCTTGCCCCACGCCTCTCCGACACCGAGGCCGACGCCGCCCTCGACGCCTACCTCGCCCTCCCTCCGCTCCCCGCCGACGCCCCCTCCGCCGAGATCCACGCCCGCTTCACCCGCCTCCGCGCGCTGCTCACCATCCTGCCCGCCTCGCGCTTCGACCGCCTCTTCGCCGCGCTCGCCCTGCGCGTCGGCGACCCCGAGGCTCGCTGCCGCCGCATCGCCTTCGCGATCTGGACCGAACTCGATGCTTCCGCCGCCGTCCGCTGGGCCCTCGCCGTCGTCCCCGGCGAAGCGATCAACGCCGGCGCCCGGGCCAACTACCTCCAGCTCGCCGCGCGAGCCTGGGCCGAGACCGACTTCGACGCCGCCTACGCCTGGGTCTCCGCCCTTTCGGATACCCAACTCGCTCGCTCTCTCGCCGGCCCCCTGCTCGCCCAGCTCGCCGCCACCGATCCCGCGCGCGCCCTCGCGCTCGCCCGCGCCCGGGGCGACGATTTTTTCAACGCCAACCGCGCCGCGCTCTTCACCGCATGGTCCGAACAAGACCCCGCCGCCGCAGTGCGCGTCCTCGGCGCCGACCTTCTCGCCCAAAAAGACAGCCCGCGCAGCATCCACCAGGCGCTCGTCAAATGGATCGGTCGCGACTCCGCCGCCGCGTTCGACTGGATCAAGGCCCGGCTCGACGAGGCCCCTGACAACGCCGACTCCCTGATCTACTCCATCGGCTTCGAGGCTTCCCGCAGCCCCGAACACGTCGGCGCCTTCGCAAATCTCCTCCTCGCGCATCCCGAGCTCCCCGATCAATCCAGCCACCTGCGGCAGCTCGCCTTCAACTGGGCGCGTAAAGACCCGAACGATTTCTTTGCTTGGCTGAAGGGCCGGCCCTCCGACGAGAGCCGGGCCAATCTCGTGGAAAACACCCTCGGGTTTCTCGATTCCGCACACTTCCTCGACGCGCTGCACCTTCTTCCCGCAGGCCCGGATCGCGACAAACGCCTCGCCGCCCGCCTCACCGACTGGGCTCGCTTTGACCCCGACTCCGCCCTCGCCTGGATCTCCGCCAACCCGTCCCCCGAAGTCGCCGCCGCCTCCGCCAAGGTCGAGGGCGCGATCATCTCCCACCTCGCGCTCTCCGATCCCGCCGCCGCGCTCTCCCGTTGGCAGGCCATGCCCGATTCCGCCGAACGCCGCGCCGCCATCGGCCCCATCGCCCTCGCTTGGGCCAAGACCGATCCCGCCGCCTCGCTCCGCTTCCTCGCCGAGCAGGCCGCCGCCCTTCAACCCGCTTCCGACCACGAGCTCCGCAACAGCCTCTCCGGAGCCGCCCAAAGCGTCGCCAGCCTCCTCGCGCGCCAAGACCCCGCCGCGCTCCTCCGTCTCACCGAGTCCTTCCCCTCGCCCGAGCTCCGCCGGAGCGCCTACTACGCCTTGGCCAACGACTACGCCCACGAATCATTCAGCCAGGTCGCCACGCCGATCTCGCACCAGACCCGCGCCGATCTTCTCGCCTCCATTCCGAACGCCGAAGCACGCGAGACACCCTTGAATTTCCTTCTCCGCAACTGGCTGCGCCGCGACTACGAGGCCGCCCGCGCCTGGATCGAAACCCACGACGCGCTCTCCCCAGAGGCCGCCGCCAAGCTCCTCGACACGACCTCGCCGGATAAAACCGGGCTCTTTTAAGCCATGAAGCCCCGCATCCCCGCGCTCCTGCTCGGCCTCGCCCTCGGCTCCGGTGTCACCTGGCTCGCCCTGTCCCGCTCCCATTCCGCCGACGCTTCCGCCGATCGATCGTCCGCGAATGCTCCGCTTCAACCGCCCGCATGGTCTTGGCGCTCTTCACCGACCCCTCCCGCGCTCCCGCCCGACCTCGTCGCCCCCGCCATCCTCGCGTGGACTCGCCTGCGCGCGCCCGACGGCTCTCCCGCTGACTACTCCGCGCGCGCCACCGGCCTTCGCAACCTGCTCGCGCGCCTGCCCTCCGCCGACTACCCGCGCCTGCTCGCGGTCCTCCCGCCGCCCGATTCCGAGCCAAACCGCCGGCTCCGCCAGATCGCCTACGACGGCTGGGTGGCCCTCGACGCCCCCGCCGCCGCCCGCTGGGCCGCCGCCAACGGGCCAGCGTTTTCCGACCTCGTCCGCCAAGCCACCCGCGCCTGGTCCGCGCTCGACGCCCCGGCCGCCGCCGCTTGGGCCTGTTCCCTGCCCGATCGCGAACTCGCCGCCACGCTCGCTCGCGACGCCCTCCTCGCCCTCGCTCGCACCGCCCCCGAGCGCGCGCTCGCCCTCGCCAATTCCCGCGACGACGCCTTCCGCGCCGCCGTTCTTCCGGACCTTGTGGAGATCCTGGCCAAGGGCGATCCCGCCACCGCCGTCCAAGCCCTCGCTCCTGGAGCGTGGAACAACGGCGCCGGTTTCGAGCAGCTCCGCGATTCCATCCGCGCCTGGACGCTCCAAGACCCCGCCGCCGCCCTCGCGTGGCTCGCCAAACAACCGCGAGCCAATCGTAGCGACGCCGACCGCTGGGTCGCCCGCCTGGCCGAAACTCCCGACGAGATGCGCACCCTCGCCGGCATCGTCGCCGCCACCCCCGGTTTCCCGCAGCAGGCCGAGACACTCGGCGAACTGATTTTCAATTGGGGCACCACACCCGGCCGCTCCGCCGAAGCCCTTGCCTGGCTCGCCGAACATAGCGACGCCAACCTTCGCGTCGACACGCTGCTCAGCATAACCGGTCAGCATCCATCCGGCCACCCCGAGCTGGCGCTCCCGCTTGTTCTCTCCCTTCCCCCGAGCCAACGCCGCTCGGAATCGCTCGGCATCCTGCTCACCGCCTGGAACAAGACCGACTCCGCCGCCGCCCTCGAATGGATGCGCGCCCAGGCCGACGACCCCGGCGTCGCGGCCGCCTCCGCGAGCCTCCAGGCCATGCAACTCGCCGACATCGCCCGGGCCGAACCCGCCACCGCCCTCGCCGAATGGGCGACGCTTTCCGACCGCCGTGCCCGGATCGCCGCGATCAACCCCATCGCCCAGGCTTGGGGAAAAACCGACCCCGCCGCCGCCCTCCGCTGGCAAACCGAGCAAAACGCCGCCCTCGGCCTGACCGGATCCATGCCCGCCGTCGGCCTCCTCGCGGCCTGGGCGAAACAGGAGCCCGAACCCGCCCTCCGCTGGACGGAGACCTACCTAGCGAACGGGTCCGTCGAAAAGAACCCCTGGCTCGCCCAACAGATGCTCGACGCCCTAGGCAGCGCCCGAAACCCCGCGGCCGCCCGCGCCTCCACCGCCGACTTGTATTCAAAAATCCAAGACCCCGCCCTCCGCGTGGAAACCCTGACGCGCCACGTCCGCGACTGGCTCGCCAAAGACCCTGCCGCCGCCCGCGCATGGGTCGAGGCCAGCTCCGCCCTCACCCCAGCCCAACGCACCGCCATCCTCGCCGCCAAATAACCCTGCCCGTCTCCTTCTGGTCTCAGGTCGTCGCGTATCATCCCCCTTCTTTCGCCCATGTCCCCCCGTCCTGTAGTCGGTCTCCTCCTCGGCGCCTCGCTCGGCTTCGGCGCCGTCTGGTCCGTCCAACACTTCCGCAGCCCCGCCGCATCCTCGACTTCCGGTCCCCTCGCCATCGCCAAATCCGCTCCCACTTCGACGTCCGCGCCCGCCGCCGCTTCCTCTCCCGCCTCGCCTGCCCTCGTGCTGCCCGATCTCCTCGCCGGCGTGAAGCCGATCCTTGTCATGATCGGCTTGTTC